>NZ_CP075390.1 GCF_023035875.1 Borrelia puertoricensis | reverse complement strand
TATATAATTAATTTTTAGTACAAAATTAATCAATTATATCATAAATGATTCCCAATTATCTAACAAATATTCAAGCAAAAATTTCTCAAGCTTCTGCTTGTTTTTCACAAGAATCAATTGTTTCTCCTTATCCTCTAAATTAAATCTAACAATAACGGGTTTACACTCTGAAGGACTTCTCTTAACTCTTATATCATTAATAATTTTATTCAAAGAGCTCTGCATAAAATCTTGCTCACTTACATTTTCATTTTCTAAATAAGCACCGATTTTAATATATCTATATATCATAGTTCTACTAAACTTATAATCTAAACAAAACTCATAAAAATTATCATACCCATCAAATCTGTATAATTTATTCTTCTTTATCTCATAAAGAGCCTTGGCTAATTCCAGTTTATTAACAACTTCCTCTAAAGTCCGGGCTTTAATTTCCTCTTTAAGTTGTCTATATCTTGATCGAGCCTTTTCTTTATCGGAAATATCCTCAATTTGAGTGACATCGCCCACCCTGCTTTTAATAGTATTAAGTATATCCATCTTCATCTTCATTCCTTCAACATAAATATTTGTAAACTGGTTTACAAATATTTATGTTGTTTTTATATTTTCAATACCTTCAATAACTTCAGCAACCTTTAAATATTCATTATAATACCGTTCGCTCTCCTGAGGCTCTAATCTATAAGTAACCATCTTCTGAATAGCAACACTTCTGTGAATTTTAATCGGAACATATTCTTGATAAAGTTGTTGTAAGCTATAAAAAAATTCTTTCTTTATTTTTCTATTTTCCTCGTAAAGAGTTTGAATAACATAATAACTCTTAAAATCCTGTTTCTGATAAGCACTAATAATCTCTTGCATTTTACTTTTCAAAATATCATAACTTTCAATAGCCCATAGCTCTGCTGGTAAAGGAATAACAACCTTAGTCGCAATCATCAAAGAATTAATAAGCTCTTTATTAACCGATGGAGGAGTATCAATTAATATATAATCATAATTATCGAAATAAGGGGTCAAAATCGTTTTCAACTTATACTCCTGCCCAATAATATTCTCTCCTGAAAATTGAGAAAGCTTAATATGCGATGGAGCAAAGTGCAAATTATCTGTTATTTCATGAACAATACTCATAAAAGACTTTTTAGACTTTAATACTTCGTAAATATTATATTCCCTTATGTCGATTTTGTTTTCAAAATAAGGAAGAAAATAAGAAGTAACACTGGCCTGAGAATCAATATCTATAAGTAAAGTTTTATACTTTTTAGAAAAAATAAATCCCAACATTATTGCTGTTACACTCTTACCAACTCCACCCTTAATTGAAGAGATTGTTATAATATCTCTCACCCCATACCTCTAGAATCTAAACACTTAAACCTTTTATCATAAAAAAGTTTATCTAAATTATCTTCAGCAATTAAGAATTCCTCAGACAAAGAATTAACAACACCAATATCTTTTGCCTTAATTGAGATATTAAGCTTTTTAATCTTATTTTTTATTGTAAAATAAGAAATATTATTAATTTTAGCCAAAAAAAGAGGAGTATAATATTTTTTTCCCTCATATTCAATGAAAAAATTTTTCAAATTTGTTGTCTCTGCCAAACTCAACTACCTTTTTGCAATTCTTTCTTTAGCTTACTTTTAATAAGATTTTGGGCTTCTTCACTTAAAAGCAACTCCCTTTTCTTAAAAAACAAGTCTTTAGAAGAAATTACACCTTCAATTTTATTTTTTTTAATATATCTCGAAAGATAAGAAGAATCACTATATCCCATCTCCTTTGAAAATTCTTTCAAATTCTTTAAAGAGTTTAAAAATTTTAATGTAATTCGCACAACATTCTATCTCCTAAATAAGTTTTCATTAATAGCACAAATTATAGTCTAATATAACTAACTTTATTATAAACTATGAACATCATTTTGTAAATCAAATTGACAAAATAATTTTTTTAGTATATATATATATTATGCTGATTTTGTTTTTTAAAAAAAGAGACAAAAAAGACCTAAAAATCAAGGTCTTAAACAAACTGAAATAAAGGATAAATCGATGAAAAATTTAAATTTATTTTTATATAATAACAGTAAACTCAAAAAAAATCAAGTTAGACTAATAAAAATAATCTCCATCTTAAAATATCTAAACAAAAACAAGTTAGGGTATAACCAACAAGACATACTTAACTTAGCTAACTTTTTTTTAAAAAAAGAGGGTTACGCGATCATTAAAATGAAAACATTACAAAAAGATTTGGGCTTCCTCAAAAAAAACAATGTAATAAAAACATTCATAATAAGACTTGGGGAATACAAAGGTTCAAAAATAAAGTACATGCCAAAAAGAAATGCATATCAAATATTAAAGCAAATACTCAATTCAACAGAAGAACTATTAGAAAGAACATTCAATATTATATATAAACTAAGCAAACAGGAAAAAATCAAAAATAAAACAGAGCAAAAAAATAGAACAAAAAATAGCAGTGTATATAATAATATAAATAATAATATAAATAATAAGAAAAAAACGATAATAGAAAACAATAAACAACCACAAACAATAGAAAAGATATTAGAAAAATACATGTTACACAAGGGTAAACAACAAAAAAAGACTACCAAGATATAAGGATACAGAGAAAAAATTAATAAATGAGCTAAAAAAAAGAAAGAAAAAATAATTACAAGTATAAAATTAAGAATTTTTTCAAAAACCTAATATACTTTGTAATAGCTAAAAATTTGTCAGAAAGAACATAAAACCAAACACACTAACAAAAACAAAAAAACTTCTTTACATTAAATAGACAAACTTTTTAAATTGAAAATAAAAAATTTATACAAATAATTAAAATGACACATTACTTTTAAAGTAATCTCAATAAGAGATAAAGGTTATTCTCTCACCGAAGAAGTACCTTTGTTAAGGTATTATAAATTTCACAAGAGAATTAATATCATTATAACATTATAATTCCTGCAAAGATCATATTAAAGTCATTACTAAAGATCCAGTAAAACACACTCATACTGCCTTAAAGACAAAGGGATTTAAAAGTACAGAGATTATCTATAAATCACAGAAATATTGCCTCTATAAATAGAAATATCACCTTTATCCCCCCAACTTTTTTCAGAAAATAAATGAGGACTAAAATCAAGCAATTACTTGTCAGATTCATAAACCTCTAATTGTCTCTTGATAAGTAAAGATTATTATAATTGATGTGTATACCTCCTTGAGGTATAAAGGATTTTAAAAAACACTTGTAGAGAAAATTTTTTGAGTGAAAAATCTATGTATGAAATAAATAATCTTCTTCCGTTATACAAATAAAAGAAAACCCCTTGGGGAAGGGGATTATTTAAAAGAATGTATGGTATGAAGTAAATATTGATAATAAATTCTTTTAATTTTAAAAAGGAGAATATTTAATAATTAATTATTAGTTCAAAAATTAACCATTTCAAGTTTTTCTAAAATATTGCTTAAAATTTTAGATAGATATACTAATATTGATCAATAATCGTAAGATTTCAACTCATATAAGTATTTACCACTTTAATGACAGATTACTTGCAAGTGAAATATTGATAATTTGCCTTATATTTATTTTGAGAGATGAGGACAAGAAGTCTTAACTATAATTTTTGAATATGTTGGGAATTAAGATAGACTATTATATTCTTAATTTGAAATCTCTTCTATTAAGAATAAGTTTTACTTAGAATACAAGAAAAGAAAGCCCCTACTCCTACGTCTTGTTTTTGGAGAGGATTGATAGGAGTGTTGGGGACTGTTGATAGAATGCTTTCTACCGCATTTATATCTGTTTATAATATTATTTTATTTTTTTAATTTTGTAAATATTTTTAAATAATTTTATTATATTCAATTACAAGACCGAATATTCACATAATATTGAAGCAATTGCCGTTGCAAGTAAGTATAAATAAGTTAATAATAGTTAATATTTGTAAGTTATTACCGATTTTTACCATTGCAAATTTAGGATGTATTTTGATTAAATACACTGCACCTTATTATCTTGCGTTAGAAATCATGATCAAGGTTTTTTTATTGCTTGTAAGAGTCTCATTTGACCCGTTTGCAATGAAGAAATTTTTCTTCTTCTATTTCTACAGTTTAATTCTTGATTTATTTTTTTATTCAATTCTTGCATTTTTTTAATCTCTAAGGCACTTGGTTCATAGTCGATCCATTTTTTGTCTATCCACCCTTTTTCCCATTCATAATAGCCTTCATTGTAGTTAGTTCTATTAAACTCATCGAAATGTCTTGAAAGTGCTGATATTAATTTTGCACCATACTGGAGCATTTTATCTGTTTCTATCTTTGAGATAAATTCATCATATCCATAGGTTTTACCCGTTTGCATATTGATAATATCAACAATTAATTTAAAGGTATTTATGCAATTCATTGCAATATTACCAAATGGAAGATCCGGACTACTTAAGCACTTGATGTTGATCTCATATTTACTCTTTAAACTTCTAGGTATTTTGAAGAAATCGACTATAAATCCATTAACTTTGGCTTTGTAATTTGCCTCATACTGAGAATCGCCGAAAAAGGTTTCTCGATTACCTTCGGTCATATGATTATCATAATTCAACATCATAGGCAACTTTTTTTCTTGAATATTATCTTGTTTAGTATTTTCCATCCCATATCCTTTTTAGATCAAAAAGTTTTGATTTGATCTCATACATTATTATAATATATATTAAATAAGAATCGATACAAATGGCTGGTGATTTTTTTAGTATGAATTTTTTGTTTGCTTAAAATAAGCTTAACACTCCTTTACCCGGAATCATTATTTTTTATATTTGATATTGTTTTTTTGCTGGTTTGTGGTAAATTTAATTTATCTTTAACCTTTAACCATTTATAAGAAGCTTTGAGCAATCAATTTTCTCAGAGCTTCTTATTGCTTTTACTACACAGTACTAATATAGTACATAGTTTAATTATTGTAAAACTGATAAATTTGAATTGGTTATAATTTTTTTAGAAAAAGTTCTCTATGAGCAGATATTTATGCGCTGCTATACTGTTGACGTATGTCTTACTCTTTTGAGTCTTTATGGTCAAACAAACTACCCGTAAGACAATATATTTAAATAGACTATCTATCATTGGTACTATATTAGTACTGTGTAGTAAAAGCAATAAGAAGCTCTGAGAAAATTGATTGCTCAAAGCTTCTTATAAATGGTTAAAGGTTAAAGATAAATTAAATTTACCACAAACCAGCAAAAAAACAATATCAAATATAAAAAATAATGATTCCGGGTAAAGGAGTGTTAAGCTTATTTTAAGCAAACAAAAAATTCATACTAAAAAAATCACCAGCCATTTGTATCGATTCTTATTTAATATATATTATAATAATGTATGAGATCAAATCAAAACTTTTTGATCTAAAAAGGATATGGGATGGAAAATACTAAACAAGATAATATTCAAGAAAAAAAGTTGCCTATGATGTTGAATTATGATAATCATATGACCGAAGGTAATCGAGAAACCTTTTTCGGCGATTCTCAGTATGAGGCAAATTACAAAGCCAAAGTTAATGGATTTATAGTCGATTTCTTCAAAATACCTAGAAGTTTAAAGAGTAAATATGAGATCAACATCAAGTGCTTAAGTAGTCCGGATCTTCCATTTGGTAATATTGCAATGAATTGCATAAATACCTTTAAATTAATTGTTGATATTATCAATATGCAAACGGGTAAAACCTATGGATATGATGAATTTATCTCAAAGATAGAAACAGATAAAATGCTCCAGTATGGTGCAAAATTAATATCAGCACTTTCAAGACATTTCGATGAGTTTAATAGAACTAACTACAATGAAGGCTATTATGAATGGGAAAAAGGGTGGATAGACAAAAAATGGATCGACTATGAACCAAGTGCCTTAGAGATTAAAAAAATGCAAGAATTGAATAAAAAAATAAATCAAGAATTAAACTGTAGAAATAGAAGAAGAAAAATTTCTTCATTGCAAACGGGTCA
The DNA here is from genome assembly GCF_023035875.1 of Borrelia puertoricensis. Classification (NCBI taxonomy): domain Bacteria; kingdom Pseudomonadati; phylum Spirochaetota; class Spirochaetia; order Spirochaetales; family Borreliaceae; genus Borrelia; species Borrelia puertoricensis. The sequence continues at coordinate 4,123 of NZ_CP075390.1, read as the reverse complement.
AATGAGACTCTTACAAGCAATAAAAAAACCTTGATCATGATTTCTAACGCAAGATAATAAGGTGCAGTGTATTTAATCAAAATACATCCTAAATTTGCAATGGTAAAAATCGGTAATAACTTACAAATATTAACTATTATTAACTTATTTATACTTACTTGCAACGGCAATTGCTTCAATATTATGTGAATATTCGGTCTTGTAATTGAATATAATAAAATTATTTAAAAATATTTACAAAATTAAAAAAATAAAATAATATTATAAACAGATATAAATGCGGTAGAAAGCATTCTATCAACAGTCCCCAACACTCCTATCAATCCTCTCCAAAAACAAGACGTAGGAGTAGGGGCTTTCTTTTCTTGTATTCTAAGTAAAACTTATTCTTAATAGAAGAGATTTCAAATTAAGAATATAATAGTCTATCTTAATTCCCAACATATTCAAAAATTATAGTTAAGACTTCTTGTCCTCATCTCTCAAAATAAATATAAGGCAAATTATCAATATTTCACTTGCAAGTAATCTGTCATTAAAGTGGTAAATACTTATATGAGTTGAAATCTTACGATTATTGATCAATATTAGTATATCTATCTAAAATTTTAAGCAATATTTTAGAAAAACTTGAAATGGTTAATTTTTGAACTAATAATTAATTATTAAATATTCTCCTTTTTTAAAATTAAAAGAATTTATTATCAATATTTACTTCATACCATACATTCTTTTAAATAATCCCCTTCCCCAAGGGGTTTTCTTTTTATTTGTATAACGGAAGAAGATTATTTATTTCATACATAGATTTTTCACTCAAAAAATTTTCTCTACAAGTGTTTTTTAAAATCCTTTATACCTCAAGGAGGTATACACATCAATTATAATAATCTTTACTTATCAAGAGACAATTAGAGGTTTATGAATCTGACAAGTAATTGCTTGATTTTAGTCCTCATTTATTTTCTGAAAAAAGTTGGGGGGATAAAGGTGATATTTCTATTTATAGAGGCAATATTTCTGTGATTTATAGATAATCTCTGTACTTTTAAATCCCTTTGTCTTTAAGGCAGTATGAGTGTGTTTTACTGGATCTTTAGTAATGACTTTAATATGATCTTTGCAGGAATTATAATGTTATAATGATATTAATTCTCTTGTGAAATTTATAATACCTTAACAAAGGTACTTCTTCGGTGAGAGAATAACCTTTATCTCTTATTGAGATTACTTTAAAAGTAATGTGTCATTTTAATTATTTGTATAAATTTTTTATTTTCAATTTAAAAAGTTTGTCTATTTAATGTAAAGAAGTTTTTTTGTTTTTGTTAGTGTGTTTGGTTTTATGTTCTTTCTGACAAATTTTTAGCTATTACAAAGTATATTAGGTTTTTGAAAAAATTCTTAATTTTATACTTGTAATTATTTTTCTTTCTTTTTTTTTTAGCTCATTTATTAATTTTTTCTCTGTATCCTTATATCTTGGTAGTCTTTTTTTGTTGTTTACCCTTGTGTAACATGTATTTTTCTAATATCTTTTCTATTGTTTGTGGTTGTTTATTGTTTTCTATTATCGTTTTTTTCTTATTATTTATATTATTATTTATATTATTATATACACTGCTATTTTTTGTTCTATTTTTTTGCTCTGTTTTATTTTTGATTTTTTCCTGTTTGCTTAGTTTATATATAATATTGAATGTTCTTTCTAATAGTTCTTCTGTTGAATTGAGTATTTGCTTTAATATTTGATATGCATTTCTTTTTGGCATGTACTTTATTTTTGAACCTTTGTATTCCCCAAGTCTTATTATGAATGTTTTTATTACATTGTTTTTTTTGAGGAAGCCCAAATCTTTTTGTAATGTTTTCATTTTAATGATCGCGTAACCCTCTTTTTTTAAAAAAAAGTTAGCTAAGTTAAGTATGTCTTGTTGGTTATACCCTAACTTGTTTTTGTTTAGATATTTTAAGATGGAGATTATTTTTATTAGTCTAACTTGATTTTTTTTGAGTTTACTGTTATTATATAAAAATAAATTTAAATTTTTCATCGATTTATCCTTTATTTCAGTTTGTTTAAGACCTTGATTTTTAGGTCTTTTTTGTCTCTTTTTTTAAAAAACAAAATCAGCATAATATATATATATACTAAAAAAATTATTTTGTCAATTTGATTTACAAAATGATGTTCATAGTTTATAATAAAGTTAGTTATATTAGACTATAATTTGTGCTATTAATGAAAACTTATTTAGGAGATAGAATGTTGTGCGAATTACATTAAAATTTTTAAACTCTTTAAAGAATTTGAAAGAATTTTCAAAGGAGATGGGATATAGTGATTCTTCTTATCTTTCGAGATATATTAAAAAAATAAAATTGAAGGTGTAATTTCTTCTAAAGACTTGTTTTTTAAGAAAAGGGAGTTGCTTTTAAGTGAAGAAGCCCAAAATCTTATTAAAAGTAAGCTAAAGAAAGAATTGCAAAAAGGTAGTTGAGTTTGGCAGAGACAACAAATTTGAAAAATTTTTCATTGAATATGAGGGAAAAAAATATTATACTCCTCTTTTTTTGGCTAAAATTAATAATATTTCTTATTTTACAATAAAAAATAAGATTAAAAAGCTTAATATCTCAATTAAGGCAAAAGATATTGGTGTTGTTAATTCTTTGTCTGAGGAATTCTTAATTGCTGAAGATAATTTAGATAAACTTTTTTATGATAAAAGGTTTAAGTGTTTAGATTCTAGAGGTATGGGGTGAGAGATATTATAACAATCTCTTCAATTAAGGGTGGAGTTGGTAAGAGTGTAACAGCAATAATGTTGGGATTTATTTTTTCTAAAAAGTATAAAACTTTACTTATAGATATTGATTCTCAGGCCAGTGTTACTTCTTATTTTCTTCCTTATTTTGAAAACAAAATCGACATAAGGGAATATAATATTTACGAAGTATTAAAGTCTAAAAAGTCTTTTATGAGTATTGTTCATGAAATAACAGATAATTTGCACTTTGCTCCATCGCATATTAAGCTTTCTCAATTTTCAGGAGAGAATATTATTGGGCAGGAGTATAAGTTGAAAACGATTTTGACCCCTTATTTCGATAATTATGATTATATATTAATTGATACTCCTCCATCGGTTAATAAAGAGCTTATTAATTCTTTGATGATTGCGACTAAGGTTGTTATTCCTTTACCAGCAGAGCTATGGGCTATTGAAAGTTATGATATTTTGAAAAGTAAAATGCAAGAGATTATTAGTGCTTATCAGAAACAGGATTTTAAGAGTTATTATGTTATTCAAACTCTTTACGAGGAAAATAGAAAAATAAAGAAAGAATTTTTTTATAGCTTACAACAACTTTATCAAGAATATGTTCCGATTAAAATTCACAGAAGTGTTGCTATTCAGAAGATGGTTACTTATAGATTAGAGCCTCAGGAGAGCGAACGGTATTATAATGAATATTTAAAGGTTGCTGAAGTTATTGAAGGTATTGAAAATATAAAAACAACATAAATATTTGTAAACCAGTTTACAAATATTTATGTTGAAGAATGAAGATGAAGATGGATATACTTAATACTATTAAAAGCAGGGTGGGCGATGTCACTCAAATTGAGGATATTTCCGATAAAGAAAAGGCTCGATCAAGATATAGACAACTTAAAGAGGAAATTAAAGCCCGGACTTTAGAGGAAGTTGTTAATAAACTGGAATTAGCCAAGGCTCTTTATGAGATAAAGAAGAATAAATTATACAGATTTGATGGGTATGATAATTTTTATGAGTTTTGTTTAGATTATAAGTTTAGTAGAACTATGATATATAGATATATTAAAATCGGTGCTTATTTAGAAAATGAAAATGTAAGTGAGCAAGATTTTATGCAGAGCTCTTTGAATAAAATTATTAATGATATAAGAGTTAAGAGAAGTCCTTCAGAGTGTAAACCCGTTATTGTTAGATTTAATTTAGAGGATAAGGAGAAACAATTGATTCTTGTGAAAAACAAGCAGAAGCTTGAGAAATTTTTGCTTGAATATTTGTTAGATAATTGGGAATCATTTATGATATAATTGATTAATTTTGTACTAAAAATTAATTATATA
>NZ_CP075389.1 GCF_023035875.1 Borrelia puertoricensis | reverse complement strand
CTAAATCTCCTGCTTTATGTGAATTGTTGTTATTCATGATAACGCAATTTTCACTATAAAGTAAACTGTCCTTTTAATAAAAATATTTTTTTATAAAATTTTACAAAAATATATAGCAAAAGTTTTGACAAAAACAATTTTTTGTTATATATTTTTGTTATAACATAAAAACAGGAGTTTAAATATGGTAAATGTAACAAAAATAAATGAACAAAGATCAAAGGAAGAGATGCAACAATTTGATTTGTACAGGCAAATGGTATTTAAGGGTTTTGAATCTTTTGCATATCAGAGTCAAAAAAATCTTAAAGGTAAACAAAAACAGTTAAGTAAAATAAATAAGGTAGGACGCAAGATACCTAATATTAACAAGAATGAGTGTTGCAGGTTTAATAGTAAGATTGACTTTAGTATTCAACGAAGAGCTTTACACAGGGTAGGAGCGAGTGAAGTTGGAAGCATGTTTATTGGTGCTGATGCTTTAGAAAAATTAATGCGAGAGCGAGTACTTAAAGCTATAGGAAGGGAAATACCATTTGAAGAAAATTTGAGTATGAGAAAGGGAAAGGCTTTAGAGAATTTAATAATTGACGAATTTGTAAAAACCTATGATAAGAATATTCATATATTACATAAAAATAAATATTCAAACGGTATTGATAAATATAATTACTTTAAAAAAGTTGGAAAGAGTGATTGTTTAGTTGGTGCTACAATTGATGCTTGGTTTGTTAACGGGGAAGGTGATGCTGAACTTTTAGAGACAAAATGCAGCGATTCATTTCAAATACAATGCGGTGCTTCTGAATATAATAGAATTGGTAATTTTCTAGATAATAAATATTTCTTTAAGTATTACGTACAAGTACAGATGCAACTCTTATGTACAGGATTAAAAAAAGGAAACTTATTCTTTTTATTTGGTGGAGATACTACAAACTGTGTTATTGAGAGAGACGATGCATTTATAGCAAAGATTATGTTTTATATGGTGGCTTTTAATGTTGAGATTAACAACGCTCTTAAGTATATGAGAAGCTATAATGATATTGAGAGTGCAAGTAATGAAGAGTTGGTTGAGAGAATAAAATCATTTTTAAATAAAAGTGAATTTTATAATACCTTGGCACAATTAGACTTTAGACAAGAATTTCTTAAGTTTGTTAAGTTGACAAATCTAGAAGTTGAGAATGAGCTTGGTTTAAAAAATGATATTTTTATTTTAAATAAAATGGTTGAGCATATAAGTAAAGTTGAATCTGAGAAAGCAAAAGAAGCTGAGGAGATTACCAAAGTAGTTAAATTAAAAGTAAAAGAAAAAATTCAAGATATGATGAGGACTTATTCAATTATTGATAATATCTATTATAATTTTGAAGGAATTTTATTTTCGTTAAACATGAGAAAAAGAGCCATTAAAGATAGGTTTAAGGTGTTTAGTGATAGTTATATACAAGTGAATGGGCTTTCTAATTTTAGTAGTAATTCAAATGAATGGTCTACACCTATTTTAAAAGCTGTTTAAGGGTAACTTTATGAAATTTATGTTTATGGTTGTAATTTTAGTAATTACTTACAAGATTTTAAGATTTTTATGTAAGTTTGGTGTGAGAAGTATAAAGGATCTCTTTCAAGCTTATTATGCAAGACGAGAATTTTTAGAAAATCTTGATAGACTTGATTGTGATTTAAGACGTATGGAACTTTTAAGTAGGATTTCTGATGAGGAGAGTCCTGGTGTTTGATATTAACTCGTTAAGTATGTCTGGTCGTTTAACAAGAAACTGTGAGGTTATTTATACTAGTAATAGTTTTCCTATATTAAAATTTACACTAGCTAATAATAGAGGTGTAAAGAAGAATAACTGTGTGACAAGACAGGCTCAATTTTTTGACTGTGTGATTTTTGGAGCTAGAGCTGAGAGTCTTGCTGCTTTACTTAAACGAGGGGTTCAAGTTGTACTAAGTGGAGCTCTATCTTATTCAAGTTGGAATGATAAGCGTACAGGTGAGGGTAAGAGTAAATACAGTATTTTGGTAAATGATATTTGCGTCTTAAACTCATCAATTAAAACACAAGATATTAATGAGAATAAGCTTGAAGATGAGTTTTATGAAGATATTCCTTTTTAATATCTATATTTAAGTTAAGGGAAGTAGGGGTGGTGGTTTAAAAAATAAAGATTATAAGTGAGATTATATATGAAAATAACGCAAAATAATCCAAATTTAGTCTCAGCAGTACGTCAGTGGGGATGTTACTTTTTATCTCTTCATTATTACGTATCAGTTTTTAAAAAGTTGCAGTTTAGTGTTCTTGATATAAATAGGAATTATCATAACTTTGTTAAGTCAGGGTGTATGAGAAGTAATTGTTATATTCTAAATCCATGCGCTGTGCTGAGACGGTTTGATATCAGTGCAAGTGTGAGGTGGGAGGGCCCTGCTTACAGATGTTTAGATGGAGAATTTGAGATAAGTGAAGTTAAAATTAAAAATACACCAGGATATCATTTTATAGCAACTAATTTGTCATCTGTACTTTATGATTCACTGACACTTAAAGAGCGGGGCGTTGAATATGAGATTACATCAAGGAGAATATTTAAGAAATATTGAAACTACTAAACATGAGAAGGAAGTTAAGTACCTTTGTAGTGCTGATATTATAAGTCTTTTTCCTAAGCATACTCAGTATATTGAAGGATTTTTTGGTACAGGAGCAGTATTTTTTGCAAAACCATTAGCCCATTATAATATACTCAATGATAATTCTAAATTTATATATAAGTTTTTCTATATCTTAAAGCAAGACCCTGAGTTGCTTTACAATCGTGTAAGAGATGCGATTATTTATGACAGCATAATTGATGAGAACAGAGACAAAATTGAGTACATGGTGCTTAGATGTTTATATTCACTTTATGGTTCATCTAGTTCAACTATGAAGTTGGATCGAAGTAATGCCAAGAGATTGTTTTTAGAAAACCTTCAAACATATAAGTCTAGATTTAAAGAGATGCTTGATAATGCAATATTTACATCACGAGATATATTTAAATTTTTAGCTGCACTACCTAATCGAGACAAGGTAAGCTCAACATTTGTATATCTTGACCCTCCATATTCAATTTCTCATGGGAATCTTGTTGATAATCGTGGATGGAATTTAGATTCTCTAGAGAGACTTATTCTAGAGCTTAAGAGATATAACTGGCAGTTTGCAGTAAGTGAATTTGATGATTTAAGAGTAGTTAAGCTTTTCTTAAAGCATAATCTTTTTGTAAACTATGTAGCACGCTTTAGTGGTATAGCTAGTATTTTCAATCAAACTAAACATAAGGGTACTAGCTACTTCATACAAAACTAATAGGTCAAGTATGGATTTAAAGAGTATTCGTTATGCTTGAACGGAAATGTTTAAAATGCAAGCGTAAAGAGAAAGGACTCTAGAAAAGTTTAGAGTTCCTTTTTCTTTACAAAATAAGATTTTGGTTAAAAGAATATATTTATTATAAACTATAATTTTATCAAAAACAAAGGATTAACAAATATTTTTTTTGTAAAATAAATACCTAAATGTTAAATTAGGTATTTACTGGTGCTTGGTAAAAATCTTGAAGTGGGGGGAGTAGTCCTTAAAAATATTAGCAAAACTTAAAAGTTATTTCAAGCTAGTTTTGATATCTTTGTAAGCCTGTATTTTACTTGCACTTGAGAGACCATAAACATTATCAATCTCAGAAGTAGATGAATATTTCATAAGTTCTTTAATTTCAAATGAATTATATCCTCTAGACTTTAGTGATGCTATAAATATATTACGAAGTATATGCAAAGATTTGCGATGTTTAAATCCTCCCTTAATGAGTAATTCCTTAAACCTAGTTGCGATCTCACTTATGTTAATTTTATTGTCACGAAATTTAAGTTTACTTTTTTGAAATAGATATGTACGTCTTGTGTCTTTTCCTTTAGATAAAAAATAGTTTTGATGGGCTTGCATTATAGATTTAAATTCAGATTTACTAATGACTACTTCTCTAATACAGATATTGCTACGCTTTTTAGCTACATTAACGCGAATAGAATAAAATACTTCACCATTACTACACGTCTCTTTATATATATCAGTAAGTTTTACATTTTGTATCTCAACACCTCTACAACCAGTAATTGAGAGTAAGTGTACAAACCATCCAGATATTGGGTCTTGTTCTTTAAATCTCTCTATAGCGCGTTTTACAAGTCTAATTGTCTTGTCATTTAGATAAAATCTTAAAGGTGGGGATAATTTTTTAGTATGTCTAGTTTTGCTTTTACTTTTAATTAAAGTTAATTCTTCACTTAAGCGTTGATTTTGCATTTCTAATTCTTTAATTTTTAAGTTAAGATTGCAGTTAATTAAATGTTTTCCTTTCATGTAATTTCAAAGTTAACTAAACATATTAAAAATAGATAAAATTAGTTATAAAAATATTAGCAAATACTTACACGTAGAGTCAATTTTTAAAGGTTTCCATTGCATGGAAAATATGGTGTGTAGAATGCTTGTAATTTAGAGAAAAGTTGTTTTAAGGAGAAGCAGCAATAAATATCTACCATACTTCTTGCTATCTTTAACAAATACTTATAATTTTACTCTACATTTACTTTATTTATCTACTCAGTAGCTTTCAATTTTGCAATGATGGGTTTTTTAGTATAAAATTTAAATTCTCTATTTCTGTTAACTTAAAGTTTACTTTTATAGTTACTCTTACCATTTTTATAACGAGTTTAATTTATTTTCTCTTACACATCTTTATCTAGAATTTTTGTTGTCTTGTTCTTTTAAATATTCTTTTTTAAATCCCCATTTCTTAACTTTCATCTTTAGTTATTAGAGTTTCATTTAACTTCCATTTTCACATTTGATAATCACTATACTTGGTAATTTATTCATTGTTTCCTCATTGATTTCATTTGTCTTAAAATATGATTTTAAATCATTATTAAAATCATTAATACTTTTTTGATTTCCATCACACTTTGAAAGTTCTTTATGTATATGATCTAGTACAGGTTTGATTGTTGAATCGCTTAATTTTAAAAAGGTAATATGTTCGGAAGTGTAGAGTCTTCGGTCATAGGGATCTTTGATTGGTTCCGGTAAGTTTTTTATTACTTTTCTTTGAATATCATTGAATCTTAATTCATGAAATTTAACGTGAGTCCAACCTAAATCTTGAACGATAGAGCTGTTTTCAAAAATTAGTTCTGATTTAAGATATTTAAACATTTTTTCATTTATATTATCTGTGACATTATTAGATATGCTAAGCATCTTGGATAAAAGATTTTCAAAAGCTATTTTTATTCGTTCTCCCTCAGACGTACTATCATCGATTTCATAAGAATATATATCTTGTCTTCCCTCACATGTATCTGACGATATACAATCAATAGTATTTCCTATAAGTTGTTTAATAGTTATGTTGTTTGCTTGTTCTGGTTTCTCTATTCTTAAAAATTCGTATATATATTGAAAATGCTCAGCCAGTTCTTTTTGTTTGTGTATATCTTTTAATAGCCAATTTTCAAATTTTTTATATTTTTTTTTTTTTTCTGTGCTCAATTGAGTATCATTTTTTATGATACTATTAAATGCATGAATTATAGTATCAAATTTAATTTGTTCATCAGTTTGTTTATTATCTCTTTGTTGTAAACCACTATGCTCCACAACAAAATTGTTTTGTGGGTTAGATATAGGATTGCGATCCCCACAACAGTATAAAAGCAATGTGCTACATAGCACTAAATAATTTATAAATTTAGTCATAAATATTCCCCTTTCTTAATATTTAGTTAACAGTATAACCTGGTTATTTTGTTCTGTATAGTTATTTATAAGTATTAATTGTTTTTGTAAAATTTGTTGTTTTGTTATAAATTTTATGTTAAATATATTTTTGTTAACCTATTAGTTAACTTATATTAAAAGGTATGAATAGGGTAAAGAAATCATTAGATGATTATGTTGTGTATTTTAGAGAAGGGAAGCTTAATAACACTGGTATAGCAAAAGAGATGGGAGTTAGTCGTGTTAATGTAGGAAAGATGAGACGCAAATGGGAAGAGATTAAGGATGACCCTGAGTATATTACTGGTGCTGCTAAGCTTACTATTTGTGAAGATACTTTAAATAATATCTTATTTCATGCATCACAAAGTACAGCCCAGGCGCGTGATCTTAAAAGTCAGTTTAGTATGGCTAAAAGTATGTTGGGACTAGAATTTATAAATTCATTTAGTCGTTATTTAGAGTTGGAACTTAAAACTTATAATTACAAAATAGAAGAACTCGAGTCTCAAATTAGCAATCTTTATAAGAAGACTTTAAGTAAAAAAGTTGCACATTCAGAAGAAGAGAGTCGTGAGCTTGAAGAGTTAAAACTTAAACTAGATGAGCTTAAAAGGGAGAGAGAACTTAAGAAGATGTCACTATGTTACAAGACAATGCTAAAGCTTAAAGCTACTGATACAGATGTGCGCTCTAAATTACAAATTTAAAGGATATGGTAATGGATATATATAAACTGCCTATATTTAAAGAAATGCAGCGAGAGTACAAGCGTGATTTTGGTATTGATATAATGGATTTTATTAAGCCTAAAGCATTGGATATTGATTTTAAAGGATTTGAAAGTAAATATTTAACTTCAAAACAACTTAAAGTAGTACGTAATATCGAGAAGAATAATCAAAGTAAAATTATTTTATCTGGTGGGATTGCAAGTGGTAAAACATTTCTAGCATGTTATCTATTCTTAAAAATACTGCTTACAAATAGGAATGTGTATAAAAGAAATACTAATAATTTTATAATAGGAAATTCACAAAAATCATTAGAGGTTAATGTTATGAGTGAGTTAGAAGATATTGCTAGTATGCTTAAAATACCCTTTAGGCCAAAATTTTCTAATACATCATATTTTGAAATAGACTCACTAAGAGTTAATTTGTATGGTGGTGATAGGGCAAGTGATTTTGAGCGGTTTAGAGGCTCTAATTCGGCACTTATTTACGTTAATGAAGCTACTACACTGCATAAAGAAACATTAATAGAATGTTTAAAAAGACTTAGAGTAGGAATGCAGGCAATTATATTTGATACCAATCCAGATAGTCCTGAACATTTCTTTAAGCTTGATTATATTGATAATACAAAAATTTACTCTACATATAACTTTACAACATATGATAATGAATTAATTTCTCGGGATTTTATTAAAACCCAAGAAGAGATTTACAGGAACATTCCAACATATAAGGCAAGGGTTCTACTTGGAGAATGGGTCCCGTCCTGTGACTTGATATTTACTAATGTTAATCTTACAAGTAACCATGAATTTATATCCCCAATAGCATATTTAGATCCTGCATATAGTATAGGAGGAGATAATACAGCCCTTTGTGTTTTGGAGCGAGTAGATCAAAGTTATTATGCATTTATTTTTCAAGAAAAGTTACCAGTAGGTGATCCTAAGATGTTAAATACAATTAAAACTATACTTACAAATCTTAATGTACACAAACTATATGTTGAAGATAGGGATAACGTTTCTGGGCATGGGAATGTGACTAAAATGTTTCTTAAACTTAGGGCGGGTATGAGTCATAATTTTAAAATTGCTCCAATTAAACCTATAAGTAATAAATTTACTAGAATTGCTACGTTAATAGAGCCATTTGCAACATCTAAACTTAGTATTATGGATTATTCAAGTAAATCAGCTATATCTGATATTTATAAGTACAAAGGGGATGGTAAGAGTGATGATGATTCATTAGATAGCCTATCAGCATCATATATGTTATTGACTCTAAGTATGCGTACCCTCAGAGCACATTTTACTAAAATAAGGTTCCTATAACAGTTAAAATATTATATAATAATTACATAAGGAGTGTTTTTATGGGACTTGCGCAACCAGTTATTACACAGCAAATGGTTATAGCTGAACTTACTAAAGCCGGTATTAAAAGAGATATTGCTATTGACCTGTCTTATAGGTATTATAAAAATGAACTGACTTATAAAGATATTGAATTCTTAAAAGAAAACTTTGACATAAAGTTAAAACACTTAGAAGATGGTATTAGTAGTGTTAAGGATGAGCTTAATACCAAAATAGACACTGTAGAGAATAACTTTAACCTTAAGCTTGAAAAAGTTGAAGCTCTCTTACAATCTGAGATTAAATCTGTCAAAACCGACCTAGATAACAAAATTGATTCTGTTGAGAATAATCTTAACACCAAGATTGAAAAGGTAGAGTCAAGCTTACAAGCTGAAATTAAATCTGTTAAAGCCGAACTTGATAATAAGATTGATACTAAATTCAATGTACTCGATAATAAACTTAAACTTCATGGTTGGATGTTTGGAACTCTTATTACCCTTAATATAGGAATATTCTTAGCATTAATGTCATTATTAGTAAAGTAAATTTATTTACCTATTCCTTTATTTAATTGACCTTCTGTAAATTATCTTTTTTTAGTCATTTTTTACAAAAATTATTTAAATTTTGTTAGAAATAATTAGTTTTTGTCAATTGTTGCGTTATATTTTCTCCATATGCTTAATTGATGGTGAAAGGTTAAAGAAGCCATGATTTTAAATAGCAATATAAACGCAAAAGACTTATATAAATATTCAATATTTTTTAGAAACTACATTTCAAATGTAGCAGAAGATACTCTTAAGAATGGAATCACCTTAAATAGTATTAATACTGTTATTAATATTAATGATGCTTTAGAAGCCTTAAAAATAGAGTTAAAGACAGCATTATTGCAGTGCCTAATTAGTTACCGTTTTAATGGTGTTGGATACATTTTAGTTAAAACTGCTGACGCTTTAGAAGATTTACACTTAAGCGTGAACCGAGAACTTCCTACTGGATTTATGTATCTTGACTATAACAGCGTTCGCGATGAGGGGCCTGACTTTACTTATATAACATACAATTTCAAAGTAAATACAGATGAGAAGGTATCTTATAGAGAAGTAAAGATTCATAAGAGTAGGGTAATCATACACTCTAATTATGATTATATACTTAAAGCCTACAGTCCATGTTATACGCAAAGTTTTTTGCTTAATATATATCTTTTTGAAGAAATATATAAAGAAATAGAGCGGCGAATAGGGCAACATAACTTTTTATTTTATAAGGATGAATCATTAGCAACATTACAAGATGCCTTAAGTGATGCTACAAACTCATTAGAGCTTTTAACTAAAGGTGTTAATTATAAGCCAAGCATATTTTCTAACCTGTTTAAAAGAAATGTAGATGAAGAGAAGAGTCATATAAGCGCACTTAAGAGTGTAAATAGAGATTTAGAGCGAGAGCTCTCTAAACTTATATCTAACATAAATAATAATGGTATTTTTTACAGTGGAACACCAGATGCGTCACTTGAAGTTATTAAGTATGACTTAACCTATTTAAAGGACGCATTAGCCTTAGTAAAGGCAAAGATTGGTGCTGACACAAAAGAGCCATTAACTAGAAGTTTTAATGAACAAACCAAGGGGCTTGGGAATGATGGTAAAGGTGATAGGTCTAATTATTATGACTTTTTAAAAAGTGTTCAAGAAGAGTTAGAGATTAGTTGTAATAGTAAACTTGTTAAACATTATCATTTAGACATGAGATTTAATTCACTTTATGTACTAACTGAAGAAGAAAAGTATGAGAGTGATATGCGACTTATAGAATTAGCCCTTAAATATAAGGAATTGGAGTTAAGTAAAACATTAAGCACAAGAGAACTTAATGTTTTAAAGCATAAATTATTTTTTTATGAAGGTTAATAAGGAGATTTTATGAATCAAAACATACAAGAAAATATAGATAGCACACAAAATGATGGCTTAGCTAAGAGTGTAGAGGATAACTTGGAGGGTAGCAATGGTATTACTTTAAGTTTAAAAGAATATAAGGAATATGAAGAATATAAAGCGTACAAAGCAGCAAAAGAATCTGAAGATAAGAATTTAAGTATTAATGAGATGATATCAAAAGAGCTTGCTGATTCACAAGTGCGCTTGGAAGAAGAAAATAGATTACTCAGTGAAGCTACTCGTATTAATGAGATTGATACTTTAGCACGTAAACATTTAAGTTCACATTTCAATAAAGAGACACTTCTTGCTAGGGGATACTCACTGAAAGATATAATACAAGCACAACGTAGGGAACTTGTTAGGAAATATGTACCGGTTGATGATATTCAAGCTATTGCTAATGTAAGGGAAGTACAACATTTAGATGGAAAAGTACTTGAACAACTTGTAAACCTTGCTAAATCAAATATAAGAAAAAGAACTCGCTCTACTACTAGTTCCAGTCCAAAAGGGGAGATTAAACTTGACTTAATAAATGAGGATATATCCATATTAAATTCTAACTTTAGTCCCCAAAACTTTGATGAATTTAGTATTTCTATTGCAAATGGTTATAAAGACATGAGACATGAGTTTTATAAGCTTAAAAGTCAAAAAGCTGCTTAAAGGAGATAAGTATATATGTCACAGACTATAACACAGATTAGAGAAGAATACTTAAAGAAAGTAGAAGAAATACAAGACCTAATGAAGAACCCAAATAGAGATGCTGGTCTATTTCATGTAGATATAGGTTTTAAAGATAAAGGAATACACTTTGCAAATCAAGGTGGGACTATATCCAGCAGTGTTGATAGGTTAGAAAATCATCCAATTAAGGGATATCCATACAAGAGAGGAGTAAAGTTATCTTTTGAGGATGGTTATGAACCTTGTGTTGAGGCTGGGGGTGGTTCTGACCTTTATGGAATATGCATTGATATTGATGAGTTTACTGGGACCGCAACAGTAATTCCTATTACAAATAATTTTACTGGATATTTAGTAGTAAAGAAGAGTAGTCAATCTTCAATTACACCAGGTGTCAAAGTTAAATTTGATGCTAATGGAGAGATTGAAAATGACAGCGGTTCAGGTTCTCGTGTTATTAATGGTACTGCCTTATCAAAGGCATTTAAAATTAATGAAAACCTGTACATAGCACTTGTAAGTATATTTGGGAATCGAGGGATTAATTAATGGTGAGTAGAGAAGATCATCAAGATCCAAACTTAATACCAAATGTTAAGCATGAATCGGTTGATTCTGATATTTATTCTCAAATGGATGATACTGAAGTTATCCAGGTTTTAAAACAACAACTAGAACAAGAACAAGAAGCATCCATGCAAGATGATTCTACAAAAGTTAGGCGAAGAGGTAAGAGACATGCAGCAGTACTAGAGACAGACCAAGGTAAGACGCTTAAAGAATATTTGTTAAAATTGCGAAAATACTCTAAAAGTTTTGATGATGAGTCACCTGTTTTTAAAGCCAAGACTGGATTTAGAGATAAAAATTTAACATTTGATGCTATATGTCAATCTGTATCAAGTAGCACAGATAAATTAGAAGAATACCCATCTTTAGGATTTCCATACAAACGTGCTGTTAAATTAAAAATTGAAACAAGTAAATCTGATGAAGTGCAAGTAGAAGTTTCTGATGGCAAGAATATGTATGGAATATGCATTGATATAGATGAGAATACTAATGTGGCAACGGTAATACCAATAACTGATAATTTTGAGGGTTACGTTGTATCTGGAAGCTCAAGTGGGATTGCAATAGGTGATAGATTAGATTTCAATTCAAATGGAGAAGTGATTAAAGCATCTAGTAGCTCGTCAGTTTCAATTAACGCAATTGCACTAAGTAACATATTTACATTACACCTTACTGATGAGAATGATAAGCGAGGGCAAGAAGATTATAAATTGTATTTAGTAAAGATATCTCTTTATGGTAATAAGGCAATTTCTTAAAATAGGAGGATTACAGTGTCAAGTGTAACTGAGTTAGTAAATAAATATGAAGAACAAGCTAAAAAACTAAAAAAGCTAATGAAGAATCCTAGCAATGATGGTTGTGTCTTTAGTAACACTACTGATTTTAGAGATAAGAATTTACATTTTAGTAATTCTGGCGGGACTCTAACTAGTAAGCATGACAAGTTAGAGAATTACTTCTTTAAAGGCTATCCATACAAAAGAGGAGTAAAACGTGTTGTAGATCCACACTATGAACCACATGTTGAAGCTGGAGGTGAGGATGACCTTTATGGAATATGCATAGATGTTGATGAATTTACTAGTACCGCAACAGTAATTCCTATTACAAATAGATTTCAAGGGTATCTTGTAGCTAAAGATAATTCTATTAAGGAAAAAGATAAGCTTAAATTTAACTCAAATGGACAAGTTGAAAAGAATACTTCAAGTAATAACAAAATTAATGCAGTAGCATTGTCAAATTCAATCGAAATTGATAGTACGGATAACCTTTACATAGTACATGTGGCTGTTTATGGTAATAAAGGTAAGCCAAGTTAATAAATTAAAGGAGTTTAAAAATGTCAGAATTATATGACCAAAACTATTATGCTAAAGAAATAGCAAATGTATTCCCGGAGATAAAAACACCAGTATTTTACAAATGGTTTTCAAATGAACAAATCGAAGATGTCAATTTAACGATAGGATACTTAAAAACAATAAAATGGGATGCGTTTCTTGATGCAAATCCTACAACATTAGTAAATGAAGTTAATACTATTGCAACGATAGGATTTAAATCAGAATCAATCAAGCTTAATTACCTTAGCTTACAGTACAGGTTTAGACATTTAAAGCAAACCGCTGAGAAGTTTTATAAAAATAATGATTATGCAGGTGATGTAAATAACAATTTACTCCCCTTTAGAGAAGCATATAAGCTTGCAAGCAATGAAATTATTAAACTTATTGACCATTTTATCTTAACAGGTGCTGTTTCAATCCAGAGAGATGGAAAGAATGAAAAACGCATGCTTCCTAATATGTACGGACTTCTTAATATGCCAAAACAAGTTAAAGAAGAAGTTCAAAGTAGCGATAAAGATAAAATGGATAAGATATTTGAAAAGATTGAGTCAGGACTTGCAAAATTAGAGCTAGGAGATGAATTCTCAACACCATTTATGGTATTAGTTGATCCACAAACCAGTTTGAAACTTATCAAACCATATGCAATAACAAATACGTCCTCATCATCTAACACCTATTCTTCTAATGATTCATGGGAAGACTTCCTTATTAAGACCATAAAGGCTGTTAATAATAGAAGAGAAGTATATATACAGACAAGTAACTTACTTCAAAATCAGATACTAATTTATCCATTAAATGCAGAGCTTATTAAATTTAAACCAAGTAAATACATGTTGCCAATTCCAAATGAACAAATCGAAGATGTCAATTTAACGATAGGATACTTAAAAACAATAAAATGGGATGCGTTTCTTGATGCAAATCCTACAACATTAGTAAATGAAGTTAATACTATTGCAACGATAGGATTTAAATCAGAATCAATCAAGCTTAATTACCTTAGCTTACAGTACAGGTTTAGACATTTAAAGCAAACCGCTGAGAAGTTTTATAAAAATAATGATTATGCAGGTGATGTAAATAACAATTTACTCCCCTTTAGAGAAGCATATAAGCTTGCAAGCAATGAAATTATTAAACTTATTGACCATTTTATCTTAACAGGTGCTGTTTCAATCCAGAGAGATGGAAAGAATGAAAAACGCATGCTTCCTAATATGTACGGACTTCTTAATATGCCAAAACAAGTTAAAGAAGAAGTTCAAAGTAGCGATAAAGATAAAATGGATAAGATATTTGAAAAGATTGAGTCAGGACTTGCAAAATTAGAGCTAGGAGATGAATTCTCAACACCATTTATGGTATTAGTTGATCCACAAACCAGTTTGAAACTTATCAAACCATATGCAATAACAAATACGTCCTCATCATCTAACACCTATTCTTCTAATGATTCATGGGAAGACTTCCTTATTAAGACCATAAAGGCTGTTAATAATAGAAGAGAAGTATATATACAGACAAGTAACTTACTTCAAAATCAGATACTAATTTATCCATTAAATGCAGAGCTTATTAAATTTAAACCAAGTAAATACATGTTGCCAATTCCAAATGAACAAATTGATAAGGATTCAACTACTATTGCACATTCATACCTTGATTTTGTGCTTGGTGGTCTCTTAGCAACAGCAAATACTATTTTAAGAGTTGATATTAAGGCATAAAGTTAATAATTATTAGGAGAGGAGAAGATATGTCAGGCGAGCTTCAAACACTTCACAGTAAAGTCTTAAGTTTACTTAACTTAAATGAAGACATATTATCATTTACACAGTTTGAAACTTACACAGAATTACTTGAGATGATAATAATTACTAAAAGCATTGATGCTCGTATGCTTAGCTCCTCAAGTCTGATATTACTGCTTTGTTACTATATAGGCTGCAAGCTAAGTCAAGCAGGAGTAATACGTGAATTTGGCCTTGAGAGGATTAAAAATGAAAAGCTAAATGAGCTTGAAATTTCATATCATCCTGCTAGTAATGAGGCTAATACTAATTTAAGTTTTTGTAGACAGTTTGAATCGCTACTTGGTGCTCTAAAAAGCCAAACAAACATGCCCTCTTGTTGTATAGGATTTATAAAGTGATTAGTAACGTTAGAAATGGGTTTTCAAGACTAGCATCAAGAGTAATCTCTTACTTTCAAAATGAAGAGAATTTCAAACTTCACAAAGGTAATTACTCTAAGTGTGAGGAGTTAGATTCCCATGAGATAACTTATGATAAGGGTAAGTTTAGCAAGTTTACAGGGGTACTCTTTAGTATCAAAGCTGACACGCTTGCAAGTTTACCTGAAATTAATCTTTATGATGTTAAGTCACTTCATAAACTTTATACTACCTCTAGTCTAGAGTTTGAACTTAAAGATAGAATTTCAGCTCAAAGTACATTTTATGAAATTTTAAGTATCGACTCTAGTATTGGCTATCTTACTATGATTTTGAAGGAAGTAGAATGGAAGTAGAGATTGGTTGGTTTGATAAACGCAATGCTAAAATTGCAAGTCTTCATCAGATGGGTAGTAGCAAATTGCCTATAAGGTCACATCTTTATTCTGTAGCTGAGGCTTATGAATTTAGAGAGTATATAAATACACCTTATATAAGAACCTGTTTTCTTAAAAGTCCAAAAAAAGGCATGCAAGCTATAGGAGAAGCATTTATTACTTATTACACAAATTATGTCATGTCAAAAAAGGTAAAACCCGCACTATCTAGCAAGACAATTGACTTTAAGAGAGATAAAGGTTCGCATCATCCAGAAGTTACTCTAGTTGATACTGAGGAGATGATACATTCTATTAGCTATAGGATAAATGAGTGATATTAAGTACAAAAGACATACATAAAAGCCTAATCTCGTATTTTAAAAATTTTAAAGAACGTACTTCTAAATTAGCTCTAAATTTAGATTTAATTAATACATACAATCATCCATACATGTCTAAATACACTCTTGAGTGTGCAAACATTATTGCAATTAAATTTGAAAATATGGATGACCTAACATTAGGCTCAAGAGCTGGTGCATTTTATAAGAATGTGAATGAGTTTGTCCTGAATTTTCAAATATTCATCTTAAGTCAGGTTATAAGCTCTAAAGAGAGAGATGCTTATTACACAATGTTTCAAATCTATAGTCTACTTAGTGATTTTATTTATGAGAATACTCATAAGGTAACGCTGCAAAGTGAAGATGAGCGGTACTTAACTGAACTTAATTTTTATATTTATCCTACAACAAATATGCAAAATAGTGGACTTGTTAAAATTGATTCTAATTATAGCAATGCTGCATATTGTTGCAATCAAGCTTTTAAAGCTAGTGTGCAAGTAATCGAACAACTAATTAAGGAGGAGAAGTAAATGCCACAAGATACAATTAGTGTGAATTTGGTACATTCTAAATTAGATATAAATTATGTAAATTACTACACACCTTTACTTGTGTACAAATGTTCCAAAATTAAAGTTAACACCACAACGCCTAAGATTAAGATATTAAACTTAAATATAAATAGCTTTGAGAGACAAATTGATGTACTTGAGAAGGAAGGAAGTAATAGTGATGATGAATTTGGTAAAGAGAAGGAATACTTAAAGGGAGCAATCCAAGCATTCTTCTCAGCAGGTGATTCTGGACTTAAATCAGTTAAACTACTCATATATAAAGAAGGAACTGAATCAAAAGCAATAAAATCAGAGCTTAAAGACAATAGATATACATTTATTGTACTTATAAACACTTACGTAAATAACAGTGATGGTGGTGATGGGCTTGTACTTTACAAAGATGATTATACACATTTTAAAGACGATAAGCACTTTTTTGTATTTGCAACAAAAGAATCTGAAGTAAAAGAGTTGTTTAAAGATGGTGCGAATTCTAAATCTAAAATTATTGTTATCCACTCACAAGGTGATGCACATCTTCACTTAAGATTTATATCTAAATACTTACATGAAGCTAGCATATTTCAAGCTGCTAATCCTTATGGACTCAAATTTAGCAGCTTGGAGCCTATTACTGATAATGATACAATTTCTAAACTTCGGAACGCGAATATTAATTTTTATGCACTGCTTAATGAGACTGGTCTTGATGGTGTTAAAGCTTTTAAAGAAGGAGTCACACTTGAAGGTGCTCCAATTGATGAAATTTTCACTTATCATTATATCAAATATGAACTTACATCACAGCTTATTAGAGTATGGAATTTTAATAACAGACAAAATAGTAAATTATCAGAATTGCAACTCTCAGGTAAGCGAGACAATGCTTACAGTGCGGCTGTTGAGTGTATGCTTAAACGTTTCATTGATAGGGGTGTAATTGTTGCGTACTCTAATCTTAAAACCCAAATATCACCAACACAAGCTCTAAAGCTTTTCTTATCAGTAGAGATTACTTATAACTACTCTATGAACGCAGTTCTTCTAAACATTACAGCACAAGATATACAAAATTACTTAAATAGCTTAAAGGAGACTTAAGAAATGACACAATGTTATGATTTAAGAAACATAGTTTTCTCTATTGGCGGCCATGAGATTCAAAGCGGTAAGTTAGAACTTACAAGTGAACCTACAACAAGAGCGGTAGCTAGCAGTGAAGATAGAGGAATGCCTATAGTTAGCTTTAGAGACCCTAGAACCATTGTTTTCATATTCAATATTGAGGTTTCAATTGGTACTTATGATTACAAACTCCTAACAAAGCTTTCAAAAGACCAATTTTATAACATATCCAAAAGTAAAAATGAAAGAATGTTAGATTTAGTATTCAATGACCTAGAAGACATCAAAATCATATCTAACTCTGCATTTTTTGCAGAAGAACCTTCAAGAAGTTACTCTGTTGAAGCTGAAAAAGTTACTTTTGAGATAAGAGCTGTTGGATGCACAGTTGACAATTAAATTTAATAATTAAGGAGGATTTGTGATTACACGTTACAAAATGAATATTTTAACTAAAAGTAAGACGCATACATTTGAAGTTAGAGTACTTCCTGTTTACAAGTGGGACTCTATATTAGGATTTTCACAAAGTGAAGGCATACATAAACTAAATGAAATTAAATACTTAAACGAAATTACTAATTTAATGATTAAACCTGGATTTTTAGATGAATTTTATCTTATCTTAAATGAAAATAGAGAGTACATTACTTACTATAAAGAATATCTTCAAGCCATACTTTACTCAATTCAGTTTGATACATTCAAATCAGATCCTGACTTTAAGAGACCAAATTTAGTTTACTTAAGTCATTATCTAAATAATACTAGTGGCTTTATACAATTTGATTACATTGATGATAGTTGGAATTATGAAGAGATAATACAAAATATCAAAATATAGAAGGTATTTAAAATTTATGAAAAGCAGTAGTAATGAGTATATACAAGTATTACATGAAACTAAGCTTGAATATTTTAAGCTACTTGAAGAGATAAAACAAAACAAATATTTCTTTCCAATTATCATGGGTGTTTGCACTTTAAATGACGTCAAAACACTAAATTATAAAGATTTAATGGAAGTTAACAAAATATCTGAACTTAAACTTGAAAAGCAAATATTTGAAATGTTCCTTAGTAAAGGTGTATTATGAACACAACAAAATTTACAATTAAATTTAAAGGTGTACTTGATCACGCATCAACTCGCAAATCTTTAGAGAGCGACATTTCTAAACTAGAACGTTTAATTAAACCTAAGCGATCACATCTAAAGAGTACTAAGGATATATTAAAACACAATTTATATGAGAAGAAACGTGAACTATCTAAACAAAACAAATATGAACGTTTAAGGGAGGGTGTAGAAAAGTTTAGACTCAGTGAGACTAAAAAACTCATTAAGCTTGGATACACATTTGAAAACGCTAGGCGAAAAGCATTCAAGCATTCCTTAATGTCAACTAAAGAGCTAAGACTACTAGAATATGAAAATTTGAAACGTGGGCGGCACAAAGAAATAGCACTTAACAAAACCGTTCAAAGTAGTATTCTTAAAGGCGCTAGTATTTTAAAAATCGCTGCTGGGACTGCTCTTGGAAATGCTGTTAGTAGTGGTGCTTCGGGAATATTTAGTTATGCTAAGAAATCTTTAGAAGACAATGCAAAATTAAGTAAAACACATTCAATTACTTCAAAAGTATTTACAGAAGGTGAGAAGAAATCACTAAGTGGTATGCTTAAAGGAATTTCCGGATTTGAAAGGGATTTAGAGAGAGAAGATTTCCTAAACTTGGCTGGGATAATTAGAAAAGAACTCGTATTTTTAGGTCAAAACAATGAAAGTAATCTTAAAAAGGCAGTAGAATTTGCTGCAAAGCTTAAATCTACTGGGGTTGTTGATGATACTAACTCGGCTACCAAAGCAGTAGTAGAATTCTTGCAAGGTAAAAGCGGTCCTCTTTATGACATTATGAGCTCATTTAAAGAGTTTACTGGTAAATATAATGAACGAGCCGCAATGGAATATGACATACTAGCACCAGGCCAGGCCCTTGATTACAGAAGTCATAAACTAAAGGAAGTAATTAACGATTGGAACTCACTTAAATTTCCTACTTACTCAAGCTCGAGCGAAGAGGCTAAAAGTAGCTTAGAAAAGCTTAATGACACAGGTTCAAAACTTACTGCCAAGGTATTAGAACCGTTAGTTACTTCTTTAAACAAAATACTCGATTGGGCTTTAACGTTTAATTTTCAAACACATGTTACCGACCCTTTAATAAAGGGCATTAAAAGTATTTTTTCTCTAGACGCATTAATTGCAAGACTTAAAGCAATACTTCCTAAATTTTTAGGCGGAGATGGTGGTAAGAGTCTTGATAAACTTAAAACAGAAGAAGATTCAAGTATAAGGACACCTTAAATATATGATATCACAAATTACAACTGATTTTACTTATAAATACAAAGACACAGCACCCCTAAAGGCAACCCTAGACCCTTTAAATCTTACACCATCACAAATAACAAATATTCTTAAAGAAACATTTAATGAAATCTCTACTGTGTTTATGGCATATAATTTCTTAAGTTTATGTCCAAGGATGGACTTTAAAGGACTTGGATATGTCCCTCAAGGGTTCTTCATTTTACCTAAAAGTGAACTAATTAGCACAACTTACACCACAACATGTTCAAAACGTCCTGTAATTGACTATTATACACGTAAAGCTGAATATGTAAGCTACAATCCAACTTTTACTGGCGAAGTTATCACACTAAATAATGCTGTATTAACTAGTGCTTATAAGGAACTGCTTAATTTTTCAACCAGTACGGCTTTTGGAAAGTTAATTTTTCCTCATACTAGTAATTTAGCAAAACAACAACTGGTTAACAGAGTTCAAGAGAGTGTACCATTTAGCCTCTACAGCCCAACTCTAGGGTTTAGAAGCATAGTTGCAATTACATCTCTTACCCTTAAAGACACAGTATACCTTGATGAGGTTGAAATTAGTCTCACATTAGAAGTTCTTAAAACATTTAATGTATATAAAGGATAAGAAAATGGATCTCAGGCTTATCAAATACGACTTTAAAATCGAATTTTATAACCTAAGTCAAACTAGCACATCAGAAGAAAAACCTAAAATCATAATTAAAACTGAAGACGGTATACACATTGACATATCAATATCTGATATTTACTCAAGCAATAATTATGTGTGTGCAAAGAGAATCAAGCTAACTCTTTGGAATTTATCTCTTGATTTTACTCGTAATGTAAATGAAGGAGATATTGTAAAGATATTTTATAAAAAATTTGCTGACTCTAGAGATTATGATTTTATTATGTCAGGGTATTTAGGTGTTCCTATGAGTACTGATTATGATACTGGTGATTTTAGTGTTGATCTTGAAGTTCATCTGTCAACAAAAAGTAATTATTTCAATCGCAAACTTGACATAAATCAATTTCAAGGCATGAGTGTAGAGAATGCCATCTCTATAGCATTTCCTAATAGACATATAATCAATATGAGTTATGCTGATAGAACAAAAATTATAGATGAGAGTTTTTGTGCAAATACTCCTCTTGAGTTTATTGAAAAGATAACTAAAAAGTATGTTCAAAGTGTTAGGACAGATATTATACCTAAAGATCAAAGACAAATTATTAAAGAATCAACTCTAGGACTTGAGCATGTTGAGTGTAATTATATCTTTACTAACGCAACACCTGAAGCTGGACATACAAATTATTTACTACTTGAAGATTTTGGTCTTCACTTTATCCCGCAACAAGAAATTGCTATCGGAAGTACCCGCAATATAAGACTTATATATTGGAATGCCAAGATTATGTATACACACAAACTAAAAGTTGGTGATAGGGTCAAATTTCTAGACTCTCTGGGGAGTGAAGTTAAGAGTAGCATTATAGAGACTAGTGCTGCTTTAAGCAATACTGGTGAGTGCTCACTTACCTTGAAGCTTTATGATGACTCTAATTATTTAAATATCAAAGGAGAAGCTAAATAAATATGAACTTGAATTATGAAATATACAGAATGAATAGCCAAATGAAAGGTTCAGCACTAACACAAGAAGAGATCAAACTATGGACTTACAGAAACATCTTTATCTCTAGGCTAGGAATAATTAAATCTTTTAACTCCTCTACACAAGAAGGTGTTGTTTTACTCTCTGGAGAGACAGATTTAGAGATTAAAACACGAAATATATCAAATATGCACTTTAATCTTAGCGAAGGTGAGAGTGTTATCCTTCTTCAAAGTAGTATTAACCTTTTTAATGAGGATGATGATAATTATTTTGATAAAAACTATTTCTATATTCTAAAGCCTATTAATATGCAAAATGTTACTATCAAAGTTAATGACTTTGCAATTGACATACAACACCCAATAGACATTAAAGCTAATAATACAAGTTTAAAGGCAGTACTAGAAGAGATTGTCTCTTGTCTATACAATTTAAGGGTTACTGGACAATCAGTCGTTGATCCTAGTTTTTACAGTAATCTTACAAAGATTACAACTAAGATAAATATGTTACTTAAATAGGTTTTTGTTAAATTAAGCAATATACTTGCTAACTTGAGGGTTAGACATTGGATTTACAAATTGACAATCAATTTAATTCTGTCTTTAATGAGGACTTAGCATTAATTAATGGAATAAACGAACAAAAGCAACGTTTATTTATTTTCCTTAAAACTCCAAAGGGTAGTATTAAAAATGCTCCTAATTGGGGATTTGATTATGATTTAGCTTTAAGATTTGCTAAGGTAAGCTCTTTAACACAAATTAAAACTTACCTTTCAAATATTATACAAGACCTAAAGATTGACGCTATCAACATTGAAACAAAGCTAAATAAATATGAACTTGAATTATGAAATATACAGAATGAATAGCCAAATGAAAGGTTCAGCACTAACACAAGAAGAGATCAAACTATGGACTTACAGAAACATCTTTATCTCTAGGCTAGGAATAATTAAATCTTTCAACACCCCTCTACACAAGAAGGTGTTGTTTTTACTCTCTGGGAGACAGATTTAGAGATTAAAACATACGAAATATATCAAATATGCACTTTAATCTTGTGCGAAGGTGAGAGTGTTATCCTTCTTCAAAGTAGTATTAACCTTTTAATGAGGATGATGATAATTATTTTGATAAAAACTATTTCTATATTCTAAAGCCTATTAATATGCAAATGCTACTATCAAAGTTAATGACTTTGCAATTGACATACAACACCCAATAGACATTAAAGCTAATAATACAAGTTTAAAAGGCAGTACTAGAAGAGATTGTCTCTTGTCTATACAATTTAAGGGTTACTGGACAATCAGTCGTTGATCCTAGTTTTTACAGTAACTTCAAAGATTACAACTAAGATAAATATGTTACTTAAATAGGTTTTTTGTTAAATTAAGCAATATACTTGCTAACTTGAGGGTTAGACATTGGATTTACAAATTTGACAATCAATTTAATTCTGTCTTTAATGAGGACTTAGCATTAATTAATGGAATAAACGAACAAAAGCAACGTTTATTTATTTTCCTTAAAACTCCAAAGGGTAGTATTAAAAATGCTCCTAATTGGGGATTTGATTATGATTTGGCTTTTAGATTTGCTCAAGGTAAGTTCTTTAACACAAATTAAAACTTACCTTTCAAATATTATACAAGACCTAAAGATTGACGCTATCTACATTGAAACAACGATTATAAATAAAAATTAAACATTACATTTGAATTTGCAAACGACACCCTAGATATGGAGATTTGCATATGAGTATTCTCTTTGATCCTGACTTTGGAACTTTAAAACAGGATATACAACAAATAATTAATACCAAACGTGAATATTTAAAAGACATGTTTGGAATTACATTTAATAATGACCCCACACAATTTAGTGTATCACTGTGTTACTGCACTAATAAAATAAAAAAATATGAGATGATATTTAAAGATTACCTCTTCTTAAACAAATTGCACCAGATAGATTTAAAAAATAAAAACATAAAACATTAAAACTTTTAAAGATAAAAAAAGTAAATAGTAAGTCTCAATCGAAATAGTAATGGTAATATTAAAATTAAACTCAAATAGCATAGGCAAAGATTTACCTAATATTAGATGACTTGATGATGAGTGAAGATAAGAGTCAAATTACAAACTCTAATCTTAAAGCATTAATTTGGGAGACACTTTATCTTACATGTCCTGTTGGTACAGTTTTTGAAGGCGATATTCTCATAGATGGAATTAATAGCCAAAACCAAAAAATTGATTACAAAGTATCAATTGGCAAACGCAAGTACGCATATCTTAAGAGTAAATACAAAGTCAATCTTGAAAATCACATATATTTGAACATTGACTCTAAAATTAGAGAAATTTATACTCGAATTAAAAATAATAACTACACAGATATGGGAATCAGTTTTGAATATCAAGATTTCTTTGCTCCTGTTAATGAAATTAAAGGTGTTCATTGCATTGACATCTCCATTGCTATAAAAGATAACCTGGAGGTAAAAATTACTGATATTAATACAAGTGAGTTCAAGCAAAATGAGAATATTCAAATTCAAGCAAATGAAATTTTAGATCTAGATTTTAATGCTGATCGCTTGCTAATTGATATCTCTTCATAAAAAAAAGGATAGATTATGGTAAATATACCTACATTTCTTAAAGACACCCAAGTTGAAAAAATAATAAATACTGAACTGGTGTTTATAAATAAAATCATAAAAGAAATTAAAGAGCTTATTGCTAATTTTGAAGATACTCATGCTAGCGAGCATTTAAATTCAAGATTCATAGCGTTTTGGTTATCTGATATACTACAAATTATTTACTCAACCAACCAAACACTTGACACACTTGCTAAAAATATTGATAGTGTGCTGTTTGCTCTACGTCATATTGGAACACATGAATCATTTATAAAACTATTTAAGGCTTTTCTTAATGTTGATATTGTGCCTACTACCCTAGAACCTGGTGTTATTAATATCAAACTTAAGAGTCATATTAAAACTAATGTTATCGTATTTATTGTAGGTAGTACTCCAAAAGACACCCCATATAAAAAAATTATATTCAGGACTAAAGAGAATGGGCAAATCTTTAAAAAGCTTGGACTATGACCTTGCTTCCTAAAGGATATGAGCATTCAATTTATGCATTTATCAAAAAACTGATTCCTATTGGAAGGGTACTTAAGATACAAAACCATGAGGGTAAATTCGTCAGAGAATTTAAAGGATAATAATTTAAGGAGATTTTATGTCAACTCAAGCACAAGAGAGTGTTGTAAAACACGATGATACAATTGAGATTAAAAATCTAAATAAAGTAACCAAACTTGAACCTACTAATCTTTTAGTCCTAGATGATGGGTTTTCTAGTTGTCATGCCATTACTCTTGATAACTTCCATAAAGACTTACATACAAAAATATTTATTGATGATGGCGATCGAAAGAATGATTTCAAACAAGTTATCAAAACACTAATTGCCAATGAATTACTAGGTGACTCCAACTTTATAAACCAAGTTTATAGTCAAGTACTTACCAAATTTTTAAATGATGACTCTAGTAGTATTTCAAAGACATATAGTAAAGTTGTAGAAAAACTTAACAATAATGAATCTAGTGTTATGGACAGTATTATAAGTAAAGTTACAAATAAATTTGAATCTAACTTACCTGAAGATAATTTAAGCAAAAGTCATTACCTTATAGGACTTTACTACTCTAGTTTAAAGAAAATCCCAGTACAAGAATATCTAACTGGTATTAGTAATAGTTTTAGTGTAAGTAGTACTACTACAATAAGAGCAACTAGTTATAATAGTAGTGACGATTATTATAGAAACACTGTGTACATGTCTAGTTTAAAATATGGTCGTTATATTTTTGAACTTGGAGCCACATCCACATCTAACCATGAAGAAATTATTATACAAACAGACAGTTCATATGATGATACTCCTATATATTTAATTGTAAAAGTTGATGCAATCTCTAATTCAACTGCTCAATCTAACAAAGAAGTAAGCATAAAATATAGCTATTCTTCAAAACGAACCCTATTTAGGCTTTCAAGTGTACACGGCGGTACAGGTTTTAATGGAAATATTTTAGAAGGTTGGTATATGCAAAAGAATGTGAGTGGCTCTCCTTTACTTGTGAAGCTATAATTTTTTATTTGTATTTTTTACCTTAGTTTTTGCTATATTGATATATAGTTGTATCTACCAAATTAAATTAAAGGAGAGACAAATTGAATGAACTTGATAATAATTTATTAAATTTTTTACTTCAACTAATTAACATCAATGAAGTTAAGTTAGTTATTATTGCTGCATTTATCTTAAGTCTTGGGCTGATTTTCAAGCCAGCAATTAAAGATATACTAACTATTTTAGCTAGTAAGATAAAAACACAAAAAGGAGACACAGATAAAGGGGAGGATTTATGAAATTAAGCACTGCTAAATTAAGTGTTGATATTTTAAATAACTTTACCGAAATTATTAAAAATAATCATCACGGGAAAAATACTGCTACTTACATCAACATTTTTACTAAAGTGGTTAATTATTTTTACGCTCTATATGAGGCTAGCATATACCAAATGGAAGGGAGGGAGGCTATTAAACTACTTTCTGAAATTGAGGAGATACTAAGGATTAACATTGAAATTATAGAAAATTCTATTGACTCTGATGAGCTTTCAAAATACACATCTCAACTTAGAGCTAAACGTAACAAGATAATGAGTACTTACATCAAAATGTTAAAGGAGGCATAATTTGAGCAAATTTATAAAATTGACCCTCTCAACACTTATTCTCTCATGTACATCCATAGCATCACTAACTGAAGAACCAACACCACCTAAAACACACACTATTAAAGAACTTAGTGTCTATGAAGCTAAGTTATCTGATTATGTTATGTACTTACAAGTATTCTTAACTAGAACAAAGAAAAAGGTTAATGACCCAAAGTATCCTAAGTTTACTTATTTTGACGCATCAACACTGAAATATGAGAGTACAATTGATAATTTAATGTTTAACATCAATTTGTTTCAAGAATATATCAGTATAACTAAACCCATTGTCCAAATGGTGTATAGGAAATATTCAAAATTACAAAATTAAATAAAAAAGAGAGGTTTTTATCTTAAGGCCTCTCTTTAAATGGAATAGAGATTATACTTAATTATTACATAGATATCCAAAATTATCATCACTAGCTATATATCCAAATAATTTGAGTGGACTCTGGCCATATTTTGACTCTCTGCAGGCTAAAAATTTAGAAAAACCTTCAATTACTTCTGGATCAGACTTTGTTCTCTTTAAATAACTATTTATAAGATCTCTCCAATAATCTATAGTCTTAAGCTCTGGTTTAGTTTCAAAAAACTCAAGTATACTCGAATCATCAGCATTATTTAATTGCAGTAAAAACTTATCTATTGTTTCTAAACTATCAAAAGGTGTATGATCTAATACCGAATGCATTCTTTTAGATGCTTGAAGTAAATTTTTGTAATAATGATACTTAACGGGTATACGTTTAGGCAGCTTATCAAGACTAGTTACAGATTTGTGACTTACAGGTGGCTGTTTTGTTTCACCTTTAGTTACTCTTTTAGTATTAACAGTTTTATCTCTCTTTAGAGAATTTACAAGTGGAACATTTACACTACTGGCTAATTCCTCATTAGCTCCTTGAATATGCTCCAATGAACTAGCATCGGTGTCAACTTCACTCTCTATTGATAGGTATCCTACAAGAGCATATCTTTTATGATATGTTATGCATGAACCTACAAGTTGCGATAAAGTATTTTGATTCTTTGCCCCTAGAGAAGAAAATTCTTCTGTGTAAATTGGAGTATCAAATGACTCGCTATACCCACTACTTGGACTGTAAAATGTTGTTGTAATAACATTAATTGTATTATTTCCCACAACTTTAAATGTTGGACATTGCAGGAAATCAATATCTAAATTGTTACTCTTTATAACATTCTTTATCTCTCTGATTATCTCATTGAAATTTTGATATTTATACCCATATCCATTAAGATTCTTAGCAACACCACTTAAATTCATACGTAGACTGTATAGAGATTTTAGAAAGTTTACCCTTGCTTGATTCTCATCAGTTACTAAAGCTTGATTATTTACTCTTATATCTGTTACTTTTATCTTTTGTTTACCCAGTTTCTTAACTGCTCTGCGCATTCTAGTTTTTGTCATATTTAAACTCCTGTTTCTATGTTATAAATATAATTTTATTATCAAAAACTAAACTTGTCAATTTTTATTGCATTATTTTCAGTAACTTTTATATGAAAAGTATTAAAAAATAAGATTATTAAAAAAATCCTTAGAACATAATTAAGAACTCTTAAATAGAATGCTTAATCACGCTCTAAGGCTTATCCTAAACGAACATAAAACAGGTAGTTCTAAATGATAGCACTACTGATAACAACTAGTGTATAATAAAGCTAGAATAAAATCAACTATTATTTCAAATATAAAAAACTAACATACACGTAATTTTTATACTTCAACTGTATATGAGTTAAAAAACTTGTTTACAAGAATAAAAGTAATAATCTGTACCACTATCAACCTTTTAAACTTTTAAATTCTTTCATAAATTCTTCAATCAGATCTTTCTTACTTGAAAAAAGCCTATCCATTAAAAAACTTGTAAACTTTGCATTTTGCTTATAAAAATCATAACTCTCTTGACTCTTAAGTTGAAATCTTAATGGTTTTATTGGATTTTCTTTTGATTTTTGAGATATCTTAATCTTTTTGAGAACACCTTTTATACCCTCTTTTTTAAGCTCTTCTAAATTCAAAGTTCCTTTTAATATTTCCTTATATATCTTTAAATATTTAAAAGCCTGGGTCCTTGCTATGACGAAGTCTTCTAAAAAACTATTAAAATTAATATACCCATCAATTTTATACAATTTATTTTCTTTAATTTCATATAAAATTTTCATTATCTTAATTCTATCTTCTATTTCATTCAACAGAATGGCTCTTAATTGATTTTTATAAGCCTCATATTTTATCTTATTATCCTTAGTACTTAAATTTTGCTCTCTATCATTTAAAATAATATTTTTATTTTGCATAAAACCTCCTTGCATACTATTTATATAAATAAGTACACCCGGTGTACTTATTTATATAAATAGTATGTTACTTAAAGCCTCTTTTATTTCTTTATAATAATTTTCACTTTCATTTGGAACAAGTAATTCGTTAATAAAAACTCTTATTCCATTCGAAAAATGGATTTTACCCTTAATAAGCTTTTCATAATGCTCATTTAAGAGGTTTTCTATATCTTTTAAGGTGTTCCTATTTTTGATAAATTTATTTTTTACTATTGATACTTCTATTTTTTTATTCTTAATAATCTCTGTTTTTTTTACTGAATTTAAAATCTGTGGAAATGTTTCAACTGACCACCTTTCAACTTCAATAGGAACGACAAGATTATCCGTGATATTTAAAGCATTAAACAATAAAGCCTTTGAATTTGGGGCTGTATCAATAATTACATAATCAAAATGATAATTTGGTAAATTACCATTTAAACAAAATTCCAATAATAATTCTTTATATTCAATTAACTCTTGTTCAAAATTTCTCAGTATAGGATGAGATGCGATAATATACATATTGTTATTTATCTCATTCAAATATTTACTAAAATTAGTATTAAAATCTTCTTTTAACAAAGCATAAATATTAAATTCTTCTATATTTTTTATATATTTAATGAAATAACTAGTTATACTATTTTGTGGATCTAAGTCTACTAAAAGTACTTTTTTACCCATTTTTTTTAAAACATAACTGAAAATAATAGTTAAAACACTTTTACCAACTCCTCCTTTAATTGATGCGATCGTAATTACTTTAGGTTTTTTTCTATCCATTTAGTTATAAGACCTCCTTCTGGTAATTTTTTATTGTAAAACTCATATACTTCTTTCTCTAAAGTCAAAAGTGTTGTTATTAAAGAACTGTAATATTTTGTGTAAATTTTATCTTTTTTAAGTAAACGAGATATCCCTTTGATGTAACAACGAACACTTCCTTTTTTAAATCTAAATTCTATATAATAAACTTTTGAGAATGTGTGCTTTTTGATAACTCCATTATCTTCATATCTTCTAACCACATTCTGTATCGGTTTACTATAGCCATAATAAATGCCTAAAAATTTATCATCTCCTTTTATAGAAAATAAATTAAATGATTTTACTTTTTCTTGATTTAATAATTCTCTCAATGTAACAAAAAATCTGTTCTTTTTTTTCTTATCTACTCCAAATGCATAGAAATCCATCACAATTTTTGTATGATAAATCTTTCTATTGCTAGTTTCTTCTATTTTAAGAAAAATGGATTTATTTTTATTTGATTTAATCTCTAACTTCTTCTTTTTAAGACGTTCTAACACACTCTTCATAATTAATCCTTAACTAGTAACTTTTTTAGATTCCCCTAATTGTAAATTATCTTTATTATTTTCCATTAACTCTAAAAGCTCATGATAGTAATGGTTACTAAATATTTTGCTATATCCTAATTTGTTCTGTTTGCTTAAATAATTCTTTAATATTGGTGCTAAAATCGATACGTCTACTTTGTGTCTTAATTGTTCAAGAAGTATGCTAAATACGTTATTCCTAATGTTTCCTTCATTTTCTTTTGCATTTTTATTAGCAAATTCAACTGTTTTTTTAAGTTTTACTATTATCTTTTTTAAATCACTGTATTTATCTTTTTCTATGATAAAGTGTGGTTTATTTTTATATTGTTCATATACGTTTTGTATTTGGGTTTCTAATTGTTTACTGTCATACCCTTCATTCTTTAAAGTGGCTTTTATCTCATCTAGTATCTTACTCAATTCTTTTTGTTTACTTTCAAGTTTACTGTTATTTGGTTTAATATCATTTATTCTTTTATACTCACTATTTTCAGCTATTTTAATAGCTTTTAATAATTGAATTTTAAAATCCTTGTTCGCTTCTAAATTCAAAATAGAAAGGAAAGCATTTGATTTAAAATTGCATTTCTTAGCGTACTTTTCTACTTGTAATTTTTCTATAGATTTTATTCTGTTTTTATCTTCTTTTTTATTATTATAAGTATTATTAGAACACTCCCATTTTTCTACACTGCTATTTTTAGTACAAGTCTTTTCAAGATATGCACTAACACGGTTTTTGTGTCTTTCTTCTTTTTTATCTCTAAAGTGTTTATTGATTATTCGGTAACATTCTTTTTTAGAGTATTTAAGTTTGTAATGAATTTCAGTACCCATGTTAACACCCAAATGTTTGTAATAATTAATTGTTACTTTAAATACTTTTTCTAATTTATAGAGATAGCTTTGTAGAGTTTTAAGTTTAATAGGTTTTTGGTCGTTTTTTTTCATATTGTTATTAAAGTAATAAAGTATGTTGCTTTGAGTGTATTGATTAAGATTTAAGTTCATATAATTTAGTGTAGATATTAAAACGATTAATTTGTGTTGGTGTTTGTTGGTAGGTTTTTTTGTTCTCCTCATCTAAATCTCCTGCTTTATGTGAATTGTTGTTATTCATGATAACGCAATTTTCACTATAAAGTAAACTGTCCTTTTAATAAAAATATTTTTTTATAAAATTTTACAAAAATATATAGCAAAAGTTTTGACAAAAACAATTTTTTGTTATATATTTTTGTTATAACATAAAAACAGGAGTTTAAATATGGTAAATGTAACAAAAATAAATGAACAAAGATCAAAGGAAGAGATGCAACAATTTGATTTGTACAGGCAAATGGTATTTAAGGGTTTTGAATCTTTTGCATATCAGAGTCAAAAAAATCTTAAAGGTAAACAAAAACAGTTAAGTAAAATAAATAAGGTAGGACGCAAGATACCTAATATTAACAAGAATGAGTGTTGCAGGTTTAATAGTAAGATTGACTTTAGTATTCAACGAAGAGCTTTACACAGGGTAGGAGCGAGTGAAGTTGGAAGCATGTTTATTGGTGCTGATGCTTTAGAAAAATTAATGCGAGAGCGAGTACTTAAAGCTATAGGAAGGGAAATACCATTTGAAGAAAATTTGAGTATGAGAAAGGGAAAGGCTTTAGAGAATTTAATAATTGACGAATTTGTAAAAACCTATGATAAGAATATTCATATATTACATAAAAATAAATATTCAAACGGTATTGATAAATATAATTACTTTAAAAAAGTTGGAAAGAGTGATTGTTTAGTTGGTGCTACAATTGATGCTTGGTTTGTTAACGGGGAAGGTGATGCTGAACTTTTAGAGACAAAATGCAGCGATTCATTTCAAATACAATGCGGTGCTTCTGAATATAATAGAATTGGTAATTTTCTAGATAATAAATATTTCTTTAAGTATTACGTACAAGTACAGATGCAACTCTTATGTACAGGATTAAAAAAAGGAAACTTATTCTTTTTATTTGGTGGAGATACTACAAACTGTGTTATTGAGAGAGACGATGCATTTATAGCAAAGATTATGTTTTATATGGTGGCTTTTAATGTTGAGATTAACAACGCTCTTAAGTATATGAGAAGCTATAATGATATTGAGAGTGCAAGTAATGAAGAGTTGGTTGAGAGAATAAAATCATTTTTAAATAAAAGTGAATTTTATAATACCTTGGCACAATTAGACTTTAGACAAGAATTTCTTAAGTTTGTTAAGTTGACAAATCTAGAAGTTGAGAATGAGCTTGGTTTAAAAAATGATATTTTTATTTTAAATAAAATGGTTGAGCATATAAGTAAAGTTGAATCTGAGAAAGCAAAAGAAGCTGAGGAGATTACCAAAGTAGTTAAATTAAAAGTAAAAGAAAAAATTCAAGATATGATGAGGACTTATTCAATTATTGATAATATCTATTATAATTTTGAAGGAATTTTATTTTCGTTAAACATGAGAAAAAGAGCCATTAAAGATAGGTTTAAGGTGTTTAGTGATAGTTATATACAAGTGAATGGGCTTTCTAATTTTAGTAGTAATTCAAATGAATGGTCTACACCTATTTTAAAAGCTGTTTAAGGGTAACTTTATGAAATTTATGTTTATGGTTGTAATTTTAGTAATTACTTACAAGATTTTAAGATTTTTATGTAAGTTTGGTGTGAGAAGTATAAAGGATCTCTTTCAAGCTTATTATGCAAGACGAGAATTTTTAGAAAATCTTGATAGACTTGATTGTGATTTAAGACGTATGGAACTTTTAAGTAGGATTTCTGATGAGGAGAGTCCTGGTGTTTGATATTAACTCGTTAAGTATGTCTGGTCGTTTAACAAGAAACTGTGAGGTTATTTATACTAGTAATAGTTTTCCTATATTAAAATTTACACTAGCTAATAATAGAGGTGTAAAGAAGAATAACTGTGTGACAAGACAGGCTCAATTTTTTGACTGTGTGATTTTTGGAGCTAGAGCTGAGAGTCTTGCTGCTTTACTTAAACGAGGGGTTCAAGTTGTACTAAGTGGAGCTCTATCTTATTCAAGTTGGAATGATAAGCGTACAGGTGAGGGTAAGAGTAAATACAGTATTTTGGTAAATGATATTTGCGTCTTAAACTCATCAATTAAAACACAAGATATTAATGAGAATAAGCTTGAAGATGAGTTTTATGAAGATATTCCTTTTTAATATCTATATTTAAGTTAAGGGAAGTAGGGGTGGTGGTTTAAAAAATAAAGATTATAAGTGAGATTATATATGAAAATAACGCAAAATAATCCAAATTTAGTCTCAGCAGTACGTCAGTGGGGATGTTACTTTTTATCTCTTCATTATTACGTATCAGTTTTTAAAAAGTTGCAGTTTAGTGTTCTTGATATAAATAGGAATTATCATAACTTTGTTAAGTCAGGGTGTATGAGAAGTAATTGTTATATTCTAAATCCATGCGCTGTGCTGAGACGGTTTGATATCAGTGCAAGTGTGAGGTGGGAGGGCCCTGCTTACAGATGTTTAGATGGAGAATTTGAGATAAGTGAAGTTAAAATTAAAAATACACCAGGATATCATTTTATAGCAACTAATTTGTCATCTGTACTTTATGATTCACTGACACTTAAAGAGCGGGGCGTTGAATATGAGATTACATCAAGGAGAATATTTAAGAAATATTGAAACTACTAAACATGAGAAGGAAGTTAAGTACCTTTGTAGTGCTGATATTATAAGTCTTTTTCCTAAGCATACTCAGTATATTGAAGGATTTTTTGGTACAGGAGCAGTATTTTTTGCAAAACCATTAGCCCATTATAATATACTCAATGATAATTCTAAATTTATATATAAGTTTTTCTATATCTTAAAGCAAGACCCTGAGTTGCTTTACAATCGTGTAAGAGATGCGATTATTTATGACAGCATAATTGATGAGAACAGAGACAAAATTGAGTACATGGTGCTTAGATGTTTATATTCACTTTATGGTTCATCTAGTTCAACTATGAAGTTGGATCGAAGTAATGCCAAGAGATTGTTTTTAGAAAACCTTCAAACATATAAGTCTAGATTTAAAGAGATGCTTGATAATGCAATATTTACATCACGAGATATATTTAAATTTTTAGCTGCACTACCTAATCGAGACAAGGTAAGCTCAACATTTGTATATCTTGACCCTCCATATTCAATTTCTCATGGGAATCTTGTTGATAATCGTGGATGGAATTTAGATTCTCTAGAGAGACTTATTCTAGAGCTTAAGAGATATAACTGGCAGTTTGCAGTAAGTGAATTTGATGATTTAAGAGTAGTTAAGCTTTTCTTAAAGCATAATCTTTTTGTAAACTATGTAGCACGCTTTAGTGGTATAGCTAGTATTTTCAATCAAACTAAACATAAGGGTACTAGCTACTTCATACAAAACTAATAGGTCAAGTATGGATTTAAAGAGTATTCGTTATGCTTGAACGGAAATGTTTAAAATGCAAGCGTAAAGAGAAAGGACTCTAGAAAAGTTTAGAGTTCCTTTTTCTTTACAAAATAAGATTTTGGTTAAAAGAATATATTTATTATAAACTATAATTTTATCAAAAACAAAGGATTAACAAATATTTTTTTTGTAAAATAAATACCTAAATGTTAAATTAGGTATTTACTGGTGCTTGGTAAAAATCTTGAAGTGGGGGGAGTAGTCCTTAAAAATATTAGCAAAACTTAAAAGTTATTTCAAGCTAGTTTTGATATCTTTGTAAGCCTGTATTTTACTTGCACTTGAGAGACCATAAACATTATCAATCTCAGAAGTAGATGAATATTTCATAAGTTCTTTAATTTCAAATGAATTATATCCTCTAGACTTTAGTGATGCTATAAATATATTACGAAGTATATGCAAAGATTTGCGATGTTTAAATCCTCCCTTAATGAGTAATTCCTTAAACCTAGTTGCGATCTCACTTATGTTAATTTTATTGTCACGAAATTTAAGTTTACTTTTTTGAAATAGATATGTACGTCTTGTGTCTTTTCCTTTAGATAAAAAATAGTTTTGATGGGCTTGCATTATAGATTTAAATTCAGATTTACTAATGACTACTTCTCTAATACAGATATTGCTACGCTTTTTAGCTACATTAACGCGAATAGAATAAAATACTTCACCATTACTACACGTCTCTTTATATATATCAGTAAGTTTTACATTTTGTATCTCAACACCTCTACAACCAGTAATTGAGAGTAAGTGTACAAACCATCCAGATATTGGGTCTTGTTCTTTAAATCTCTCTATAGCGCGTTTTACAAGTCTAATTGTCTTGTCATTTAGATAAAATCTTAAAGGTGGGGATAATTTTTTAGTATGTCTAGTTTTGCTTTTACTTTTAATTAAAGTTAATTCTTCACTTAAGCGTTGATTTTGCATTTCTAATTCTTTAATTTTTAAGTTAAGATTGCAGTTAATTAAATGTTTTCCTTTCATGTAATTTCAAAGTTAACTAAACATATTAAAAATAGATAAAATTAGTTATAAAAATATTAGCAAATACTTACACGTAGAGTCAATTTTTAAAGGTTTCCATTGCATGGAAAATATGGTGTGTAGAATGCTTGTAATTTAGAGAAAAGTTGTTTTAAGGAGAAGCAGCAATAAATATCTACCATACTTCTTGCTATCTTTAACAAATACTTATAATTTTACTCTACATTTACTTTATTTATCTACTCAGTAGCTTTCAATTTTGCAATGATGGGTTTTTTAGTATAAAATTTAAATTCTCTATTTCTGTTAACTTAAAGTTTACTTTTATAGTTACTCTTACCATTTTTATAACGAGTTTAATTTATTTTCTCTTACACATCTTTATCTAGAATTTTTGTTGTCTTGTTCTTTTAAATATTCTTTTTTAAATCCCCATTTCTTAACTTTCATCTTTAGTTATTAGAGTTTCATTTAACTTCCATTTTCACATTTGATAATCACTATACTTGGTAATTTATTCATTGTTTCCTCATTGATTTCATTTGTCTTAAAATATGATTTTAAATCATTATTAAAATCATTAATACTTTTTTGATTTCCATCACACTTTGAAAGTTCTTTATGTATATGATCTAGTACAGGTTTGATTGTTGAATCGCTTAATTTTAAAAAGGTAATATGTTCGGAAGTGTAGAGTCTTCGGTCATAGGGATCTTTGATTGGTTCCGGTAAGTTTTTTATTACTTTTCTTTGAATATCATTGAATCTTAATTCATGAAATTTAACGTGAGTCCAACCTAAATCTTGAACGATAGAGCTGTTTTCAAAAATTAGTTCTGATTTAAGATATTTAAACATTTTTTCATTTATATTATCTGTGACATTATTAGATATGCTAAGCATCTTGGATAAAAGATTTTCAAAAGCTATTTTTATTCGTTCTCCCTCAGACGTACTATCATCGATTTCATAAGAATATATATCTTGTCTTCCCTCACATGTATCTGACGATATACAATCAATAGTATTTCCTATAAGTTGTTTAATAGTTATGTTGTTTGCTTGTTCTGGTTTCTCTATTCTTAAAAATTCGTATATATATTGAAAATGCTCAGCCAGTTCTTTTTGTTTGTGTATATCTTTTAATAGCCAATTTTCAAATTTTTTATATTTTTCTTTTTTTTCTGTGCTCAATTGAGTATCATTTTTTATGATACTATTAAATGCATGAATTATAGTATCAAATTTAATTTGTTCATCAGTTTGTTTATTATCTCTTTGTTGTAAACCACTATGCTCCACAACAAAATTGTTTTGTGGGTTAGATATAGGATTGCGATCCCCACAACAGTATAAAAGCAATGTGCTACATAGCACTAAATAATTTATAAATTTAGTCATAAATATTCCCCTTTCTTAATATTTAGTTAACAGTATAACCTGGTTATTTTGTTCTGTATAGTTATTTATAAGTATTAATTGTTTTTGTAAAATTTGTTGTTTTGTTATAAATTTTATGTTAAATATATTTTTGTTAACCTATTAGTTAACTTATATTAAAAGGTATGAATAGGGTAAAGAAATCATTAGATGATTATGTTGTGTATTTTAGAGAAGGGAAGCTTAATAACACTGGTATAGCAAAAGAGATGGGAGTTAGTCGTGTTAATGTAGGAAAGATGAGACGCAAATGGGAAGAGATTAAGGATGACCCTGAGTATATTACTGGTGCTGCTAAGCTTACTATTTGTGAAGATACTTTAAATAATATCTTATTTCATGCATCACAAAGTACAGCCCAGGCGCGTGATCTTAAAAGTCAGTTTAGTATGGCTAAAAGTATGTTGGGACTAGAATTTATAAATTCATTTAGTCGTTATTTAGAGTTGGAACTTAAAACTTATAATTACAAAATAGAAGAACTCGAGTCTCAAATTAGCAATCTTTATAAGAAGACTTTAAGTAAAAAAGTTGCACATTCAGAAGAAGAGAGTCGTGAGCTTGAAGAGTTAAAACTTAAACTAGATGAGCTTAAAAGGGAGAGAGAACTTAAGAAGATGTCACTATGTTACAAGACAATGCTAAAGCTTAAAGCTACTGATACAGATGTGCGCTCTAAATTACAAATTTAAAGGATATGGTAATGGATATATATAAACTGCCTATATTTAAAGAAATGCAGCGAGAGTACAAGCGTGATTTTGGTATTGATATAATGGATTTTATTAAGCCTAAAGCATTGGATATTGATTTTAAAGGATTTGAAAGTAAATATTTAACTTCAAAACAACTTAAAGTAGTACGTAATATCGAGAAGAATAATCAAAGTAAAATTATTTTATCTGGTGGGATTGCAAGTGGTAAAACATTTCTAGCATGTTATCTATTCTTAAAAATACTGCTTACAAATAGGAATGTGTATAAAAGAAATACTAATAATTTTATAATAGGAAATTCACAAAAATCATTAGAGGTTAATGTTATGAGTGAGTTAGAAGATATTGCTAGTATGCTTAAAATACCCTTTAGGCCAAAATTTTCTAATACATCATATTTTGAAATAGACTCACTAAGAGTTAATTTGTATGGTGGTGATAGGGCAAGTGATTTTGAGCGGTTTAGAGGCTCTAATTCGGCACTTATTTACGTTAATGAAGCTACTACACTGCATAAAGAAACATTAATAGAATGTTTAAAAAGACTTAGAGTAGGAATGCAGGCAATTATATTTGATACCAATCCAGATAGTCCTGAACATTTCTTTAAGCTTGATTATATTGATAATACAAAAATTTACTCTACATATAACTTTACAACATATGATAATGAATTAATTTCTCGGGATTTTATTAAAACCCAAGAAGAGATTTACAGGAACATTCCAACATATAAGGCAAGGGTTCTACTTGGAGAATGGGTCCCGTCCTGTGACTTGATATTTACTAATGTTAATCTTACAAGTAACCATGAATTTATATCCCCAATAGCATATTTAGATCCTGCATATAGTATAGGAGGAGATAATACAGCCCTTTGTGTTTTGGAGCGAGTAGATCAAAGTTATTATGCATTTATTTTTCAAGAAAAGTTACCAGTAGGTGATCCTAAGATGTTAAATACAATTAAAACTATACTTACAAATCTTAATGTACACAAACTATATGTTGAAGATAGGGATAACGTTTCTGGGCATGGGAATGTGACTAAAATGTTTCTTAAACTTAGGGCGGGTATGAGTCATAATTTTAAAATTGCTCCAATTAAACCTATAAGTAATAAATTTACTAGAATTGCTACGTTAATAGAGCCATTTGCAACATCTAAACTTAGTATTATGGATTATTCAAGTAAA
The DNA here is from genome assembly GCF_023035875.1 of Borrelia puertoricensis. Lineage (NCBI taxonomy): Bacteria > Pseudomonadati > Spirochaetota > Spirochaetia > Spirochaetales > Borreliaceae > Borrelia > Borrelia puertoricensis. The sequence goes on along the minus strand of NZ_CP075389.1, from coordinate 22,119 downwards.
TCAGCTATATCTGATATTTATAAGTACAAAGGGGATGGTAAGAGTGATGATGATTCATTAGATAGCCTATCAGCATCATATATGTTATTGACTCTAAGTATGCGTACCCTCAGAGCACATTTTACTAAAATAAGGTTCCTATAACAGTTAAAATATTATATAATAATTACATAAGGAGTGTTTTTATGGGACTTGCGCAACCAGTTATTACACAGCAAATGGTTATAGCTGAACTTACTAAAGCCGGTATTAAAAGAGATATTGCTATTGACCTGTCTTATAGGTATTATAAAAATGAACTGACTTATAAAGATATTGAATTCTTAAAAGAAAACTTTGACATAAAGTTAAAACACTTAGAAGATGGTATTAGTAGTGTTAAGGATGAGCTTAATACCAAAATAGACACTGTAGAGAATAACTTTAACCTTAAGCTTGAAAAAGTTGAAGCTCTCTTACAATCTGAGATTAAATCTGTCAAAACCGACCTAGATAACAAAATTGATTCTGTTGAGAATAATCTTAACACCAAGATTGAAAAGGTAGAGTCAAGCTTACAAGCTGAAATTAAATCTGTTAAAGCCGAACTTGATAATAAGATTGATACTAAATTCAATGTACTCGATAATAAACTTAAACTTCATGGTTGGATGTTTGGAACTCTTATTACCCTTAATATAGGAATATTCTTAGCATTAATGTCATTATTAGTAAAGTAAATTTATTTACCTATTCCTTTATTTAATTGACCTTCTGTAAATTATCTTTTTTTAGTCATTTTTTACAAAAATTATTTAAATTTTGTTAGAAATAATTAGTTTTTGTCAATTGTTGCGTTATATTTTCTCCATATGCTTAATTGATGGTGAAAGGTTAAAGAAGCCATGATTTTAAATAGCAATATAAACGCAAAAGACTTATATAAATATTCAATATTTTTTAGAAACTACATTTCAAATGTAGCAGAAGATACTCTTAAGAATGGAATCACCTTAAATAGTATTAATACTGTTATTAATATTAATGATGCTTTAGAAGCCTTAAAAATAGAGTTAAAGACAGCATTATTGCAGTGCCTAATTAGTTACCGTTTTAATGGTGTTGGATACATTTTAGTTAAAACTGCTGACGCTTTAGAAGATTTACACTTAAGCGTGAACCGAGAACTTCCTACTGGATTTATGTATCTTGACTATAACAGCGTTCGCGATGAGGGGCCTGACTTTACTTATATAACATACAATTTCAAAGTAAATACAGATGAGAAGGTATCTTATAGAGAAGTAAAGATTCATAAGAGTAGGGTAATCATACACTCTAATTATGATTATATACTTAAAGCCTACAGTCCATGTTATACGCAAAGTTTTTTGCTTAATATATATCTTTTTGAAGAAATATATAAAGAAATAGAGCGGCGAATAGGGCAACATAACTTTTTATTTTATAAGGATGAATCATTAGCAACATTACAAGATGCCTTAAGTGATGCTACAAACTCATTAGAGCTTTTAACTAAAGGTGTTAATTATAAGCCAAGCATATTTTCTAACCTGTTTAAAAGAAATGTAGATGAAGAGAAGAGTCATATAAGCGCACTTAAGAGTGTAAATAGAGATTTAGAGCGAGAGCTCTCTAAACTTATATCTAACATAAATAATAATGGTATTTTTTACAGTGGAACACCAGATGCGTCACTTGAAGTTATTAAGTATGACTTAACCTATTTAAAGGACGCATTAGCCTTAGTAAAGGCAAAGATTGGTGCTGACACAAAAGAGCCATTAACTAGAAGTTTTAATGAACAAACCAAGGGGCTTGGGAATGATGGTAAAGGTGATAGGTCTAATTATTATGACTTTTTAAAAAGTGTTCAAGAAGAGTTAGAGATTAGTTGTAATAGTAAACTTGTTAAACATTATCATTTAGACATGAGATTTAATTCACTTTATGTACTAACTGAAGAAGAAAAGTATGAGAGTGATATGCGACTTATAGAATTAGCCCTTAAATATAAGGAATTGGAGTTAAGTAAAACATTAAGCACAAGAGAACTTAATGTTTTAAAGCATAAATTATTTTTTTATGAAGGTTAATAAGGAGATTTTATGAATCAAAACATACAAGAAAATATAGATAGCACACAAAATGATGGCTTAGCTAAGAGTGTAGAGGATAACTTGGAGGGTAGCAATGGTATTACTTTAAGTTTAAAAGAATATAAGGAATATGAAGAATATAAAGCGTACAAAGCAGCAAAAGAATCTGAAGATAAGAATTTAAGTATTAATGAGATGATATCAAAAGAGCTTGCTGATTCACAAGTGCGCTTGGAAGAAGAAAATAGATTACTCAGTGAAGCTACTCGTATTAATGAGATTGATACTTTAGCACGTAAACATTTAAGTTCACATTTCAATAAAGAGACACTTCTTGCTAGGGGATACTCACTGAAAGATATAATACAAGCACAACGTAGGGAACTTGTTAGGAAATATGTACCGGTTGATGATATTCAAGCTATTGCTAATGTAAGGGAAGTACAACATTTAGATGGAAAAGTACTTGAACAACTTGTAAACCTTGCTAAATCAAATATAAGAAAAAGAACTCGCTCTACTACTAGTTCCAGTCCAAAAGGGGAGATTAAACTTGACTTAATAAATGAGGATATATCCATATTAAATTCTAACTTTAGTCCCCAAAACTTTGATGAATTTAGTATTTCTATTGCAAATGGTTATAAAGACATGAGACATGAGTTTTATAAGCTTAAAAGTCAAAAAGCTGCTTAAAGGAGATAAGTATATATGTCACAGACTATAACACAGATTAGAGAAGAATACTTAAAGAAAGTAGAAGAAATACAAGACCTAATGAAGAACCCAAATAGAGATGCTGGTCTATTTCATGTAGATATAGGTTTTAAAGATAAAGGAATACACTTTGCAAATCAAGGTGGGACTATATCCAGCAGTGTTGATAGGTTAGAAAATCATCCAATTAAGGGATATCCATACAAGAGAGGAGTAAAGTTATCTTTTGAGGATGGTTATGAACCTTGTGTTGAGGCTGGGGGTGGTTCTGACCTTTATGGAATATGCATTGATATTGATGAGTTTACTGGGACCGCAACAGTAATTCCTATTACAAATAATTTTACTGGATATTTAGTAGTAAAGAAGAGTAGTCAATCTTCAATTACACCAGGTGTCAAAGTTAAATTTGATGCTAATGGAGAGATTGAAAATGACAGCGGTTCAGGTTCTCGTGTTATTAATGGTACTGCCTTATCAAAGGCATTTAAAATTAATGAAAACCTGTACATAGCACTTGTAAGTATATTTGGGAATCGAGGGATTAATTAATGGTGAGTAGAGAAGATCATCAAGATCCAAACTTAATACCAAATGTTAAGCATGAATCGGTTGATTCTGATATTTATTCTCAAATGGATGATACTGAAGTTATCCAGGTTTTAAAACAACAACTAGAACAAGAACAAGAAGCATCCATGCAAGATGATTCTACAAAAGTTAGGCGAAGAGGTAAGAGACATGCAGCAGTACTAGAGACAGACCAAGGTAAGACGCTTAAAGAATATTTGTTAAAATTGCGAAAATACTCTAAAAGTTTTGATGATGAGTCACCTGTTTTTAAAGCCAAGACTGGATTTAGAGATAAAAATTTAACATTTGATGCTATATGTCAATCTGTATCAAGTAGCACAGATAAATTAGAAGAATACCCATCTTTAGGATTTCCATACAAACGTGCTGTTAAATTAAAAATTGAAACAAGTAAATCTGATGAAGTGCAAGTAGAAGTTTCTGATGGCAAGAATATGTATGGAATATGCATTGATATAGATGAGAATACTAATGTGGCAACGGTAATACCAATAACTGATAATTTTGAGGGTTACGTTGTATCTGGAAGCTCAAGTGGGATTGCAATAGGTGATAGATTAGATTTCAATTCAAATGGAGAAGTGATTAAAGCATCTAGTAGCTCGTCAGTTTCAATTAACGCAATTGCACTAAGTAACATATTTACATTACACCTTACTGATGAGAATGATAAGCGAGGGCAAGAAGATTATAAATTGTATTTAGTAAAGATATCTCTTTATGGTAATAAGGCAATTTCTTAAAATAGGAGGATTACAGTGTCAAGTGTAACTGAGTTAGTAAATAAATATGAAGAACAAGCTAAAAAACTAAAAAAGCTAATGAAGAATCCTAGCAATGATGGTTGTGTCTTTAGTAACACTACTGATTTTAGAGATAAGAATTTACATTTTAGTAATTCTGGCGGGACTCTAACTAGTAAGCATGACAAGTTAGAGAATTACTTCTTTAAAGGCTATCCATACAAAAGAGGAGTAAAACGTGTTGTAGATCCACACTATGAACCACATGTTGAAGCTGGAGGTGAGGATGACCTTTATGGAATATGCATAGATGTTGATGAATTTACTAGTACCGCAACAGTAATTCCTATTACAAATAGATTTCAAGGGTATCTTGTAGCTAAAGATAATTCTATTAAGGAAAAAGATAAGCTTAAATTTAACTCAAATGGACAAGTTGAAAAGAATACTTCAAGTAATAACAAAATTAATGCAGTAGCATTGTCAAATTCAATCGAAATTGATAGTACGGATAACCTTTACATAGTACATGTGGCTGTTTATGGTAATAAAGGTAAGCCAAGTTAATAAATTAAAGGAGTTTAAAAATGTCAGAATTATATGACCAAAACTATTATGCTAAAGAAATAGCAAATGTATTCCCGGAGATAAAAACACCAGTATTTTACAAATGGTTTTCAAATGAACAAATCGAAGATGTCAATTTAACGATAGGATACTTAAAAACAATAAAATGGGATGCGTTTCTTGATGCAAATCCTACAACATTAGTAAATGAAGTTAATACTATTGCAACGATAGGATTTAAATCAGAATCAATCAAGCTTAATTACCTTAGCTTACAGTACAGGTTTAGACATTTAAAGCAAACCGCTGAGAAGTTTTATAAAAATAATGATTATGCAGGTGATGTAAATAACAATTTACTCCCCTTTAGAGAAGCATATAAGCTTGCAAGCAATGAAATTATTAAACTTATTGACCATTTTATCTTAACAGGTGCTGTTTCAATCCAGAGAGATGGAAAGAATGAAAAACGCATGCTTCCTAATATGTACGGACTTCTTAATATGCCAAAACAAGTTAAAGAAGAAGTTCAAAGTAGCGATAAAGATAAAATGGATAAGATATTTGAAAAGATTGAGTCAGGACTTGCAAAATTAGAGCTAGGAGATGAATTCTCAACACCATTTATGGTATTAGTTGATCCACAAACCAGTTTGAAACTTATCAAACCATATGCAATAACAAATACGTCCTCATCATCTAACACCTATTCTTCTAATGATTCATGGGAAGACTTCCTTATTAAGACCATAAAGGCTGTTAATAATAGAAGAGAAGTATATATACAGACAAGTAACTTACTTCAAAATCAGATACTAATTTATCCATTAAATGCAGAGCTTATTAAATTTAAACCAAGTAAATACATGTTGCCAATTCCAAATGAACAAATCGAAGATGTCAATTTAACGATAGGATACTTAAAAACAATAAAATGGGATGCGTTTCTTGATGCAAATCCTACAACATTAGTAAATGAAGTTAATACTATTGCAACGATAGGATTTAAATCAGAATCAATCAAGCTTAATTACCTTAGCTTACAGTACAGGTTTAGACATTTAAAGCAAACCGCTGAGAAGTTTTATAAAAATAATGATTATGCAGGTGATGTAAATAACAATTTACTCCCCTTTAGAGAAGCATATAAGCTTGCAAGCAATGAAATTATTAAACTTATTGACCATTTTATCTTAACAGGTGCTGTTTCAATCCAGAGAGATGGAAAGAATGAAAAACGCATGCTTCCTAATATGTACGGACTTCTTAATATGCCAAAACAAGTTAAAGAAGAAGTTCAAAGTAGCGATAAAGATAAAATGGATAAGATATTTGAAAAGATTGAGTCAGGACTTGCAAAATTAGAGCTAGGAGATGAATTCTCAACACCATTTATGGTATTAGTTGATCCACAAACCAGTTTGAAACTTATCAAACCATATGCAATAACAAATACGTCCTCATCATCTAACACCTATTCTTCTAATGATTCATGGGAAGACTTCCTTATTAAGACCATAAAGGCTGTTAATAATAGAAGAGAAGTATATATACAGACAAGTAACTTACTTCAAAATCAGATACTAATTTATCCATTAAATGCAGAGCTTATTAAATTTAAACCAAGTAAATACATGTTGCCAATTCCAAATGAACAAATTGATAAGGATTCAACTACTATTGCACATTCATACCTTGATTTTGTGCTTGGTGGTCTCTTAGCAACAGCAAATACTATTTTAAGAGTTGATATTAAGGCATAAAGTTAATAATTATTAGGAGAGGAGAAGATATGTCAGGCGAGCTTCAAACACTTCACAGTAAAGTCTTAAGTTTACTTAACTTAAATGAAGACATATTATCATTTACACAGTTTGAAACTTACACAGAATTACTTGAGATGATAATAATTACTAAAAGCATTGATGCTCGTATGCTTAGCTCCTCAAGTCTGATATTACTGCTTTGTTACTATATAGGCTGCAAGCTAAGTCAAGCAGGAGTAATACGTGAATTTGGCCTTGAGAGGATTAAAAATGAAAAGCTAAATGAGCTTGAAATTTCATATCATCCTGCTAGTAATGAGGCTAATACTAATTTAAGTTTTTGTAGACAGTTTGAATCGCTACTTGGTGCTCTAAAAAGCCAAACAAACATGCCCTCTTGTTGTATAGGATTTATAAAGTGATTAGTAACGTTAGAAATGGGTTTTCAAGACTAGCATCAAGAGTAATCTCTTACTTTCAAAATGAAGAGAATTTCAAACTTCACAAAGGTAATTACTCTAAGTGTGAGGAGTTAGATTCCCATGAGATAACTTATGATAAGGGTAAGTTTAGCAAGTTTACAGGGGTACTCTTTAGTATCAAAGCTGACACGCTTGCAAGTTTACCTGAAATTAATCTTTATGATGTTAAGTCACTTCATAAACTTTATACTACCTCTAGTCTAGAGTTTGAACTTAAAGATAGAATTTCAGCTCAAAGTACATTTTATGAAATTTTAAGTATCGACTCTAGTATTGGCTATCTTACTATGATTTTGAAGGAAGTAGAATGGAAGTAGAGATTGGTTGGTTTGATAAACGCAATGCTAAAATTGCAAGTCTTCATCAGATGGGTAGTAGCAAATTGCCTATAAGGTCACATCTTTATTCTGTAGCTGAGGCTTATGAATTTAGAGAGTATATAAATACACCTTATATAAGAACCTGTTTTCTTAAAAGTCCAAAAAAAGGCATGCAAGCTATAGGAGAAGCATTTATTACTTATTACACAAATTATGTCATGTCAAAAAAGGTAAAACCCGCACTATCTAGCAAGACAATTGACTTTAAGAGAGATAAAGGTTCGCATCATCCAGAAGTTACTCTAGTTGATACTGAGGAGATGATACATTCTATTAGCTATAGGATAAATGAGTGATATTAAGTACAAAAGACATACATAAAAGCCTAATCTCGTATTTTAAAAATTTTAAAGAACGTACTTCTAAATTAGCTCTAAATTTAGATTTAATTAATACATACAATCATCCATACATGTCTAAATACACTCTTGAGTGTGCAAACATTATTGCAATTAAATTTGAAAATATGGATGACCTAACATTAGGCTCAAGAGCTGGTGCATTTTATAAGAATGTGAATGAGTTTGTCCTGAATTTTCAAATATTCATCTTAAGTCAGGTTATAAGCTCTAAAGAGAGAGATGCTTATTACACAATGTTTCAAATCTATAGTCTACTTAGTGATTTTATTTATGAGAATACTCATAAGGTAACGCTGCAAAGTGAAGATGAGCGGTACTTAACTGAACTTAATTTTTATATTTATCCTACAACAAATATGCAAAATAGTGGACTTGTTAAAATTGATTCTAATTATAGCAATGCTGCATATTGTTGCAATCAAGCTTTTAAAGCTAGTGTGCAAGTAATCGAACAACTAATTAAGGAGGAGAAGTAAATGCCACAAGATACAATTAGTGTGAATTTGGTACATTCTAAATTAGATATAAATTATGTAAATTACTACACACCTTTACTTGTGTACAAATGTTCCAAAATTAAAGTTAACACCACAACGCCTAAGATTAAGATATTAAACTTAAATATAAATAGCTTTGAGAGACAAATTGATGTACTTGAGAAGGAAGGAAGTAATAGTGATGATGAATTTGGTAAAGAGAAGGAATACTTAAAGGGAGCAATCCAAGCATTCTTCTCAGCAGGTGATTCTGGACTTAAATCAGTTAAACTACTCATATATAAAGAAGGAACTGAATCAAAAGCAATAAAATCAGAGCTTAAAGACAATAGATATACATTTATTGTACTTATAAACACTTACGTAAATAACAGTGATGGTGGTGATGGGCTTGTACTTTACAAAGATGATTATACACATTTTAAAGACGATAAGCACTTTTTTGTATTTGCAACAAAAGAATCTGAAGTAAAAGAGTTGTTTAAAGATGGTGCGAATTCTAAATCTAAAATTATTGTTATCCACTCACAAGGTGATGCACATCTTCACTTAAGATTTATATCTAAATACTTACATGAAGCTAGCATATTTCAAGCTGCTAATCCTTATGGACTCAAATTTAGCAGCTTGGAGCCTATTACTGATAATGATACAATTTCTAAACTTCGGAACGCGAATATTAATTTTTATGCACTGCTTAATGAGACTGGTCTTGATGGTGTTAAAGCTTTTAAAGAAGGAGTCACACTTGAAGGTGCTCCAATTGATGAAATTTTCACTTATCATTATATCAAATATGAACTTACATCACAGCTTATTAGAGTATGGAATTTTAATAACAGACAAAATAGTAAATTATCAGAATTGCAACTCTCAGGTAAGCGAGACAATGCTTACAGTGCGGCTGTTGAGTGTATGCTTAAACGTTTCATTGATAGGGGTGTAATTGTTGCGTACTCTAATCTTAAAACCCAAATATCACCAACACAAGCTCTAAAGCTTTTCTTATCAGTAGAGATTACTTATAACTACTCTATGAACGCAGTTCTTCTAAACATTACAGCACAAGATATACAAAATTACTTAAATAGCTTAAAGGAGACTTAAGAAATGACACAATGTTATGATTTAAGAAACATAGTTTTCTCTATTGGCGGCCATGAGATTCAAAGCGGTAAGTTAGAACTTACAAGTGAACCTACAACAAGAGCGGTAGCTAGCAGTGAAGATAGAGGAATGCCTATAGTTAGCTTTAGAGACCCTAGAACCATTGTTTTCATATTCAATATTGAGGTTTCAATTGGTACTTATGATTACAAACTCCTAACAAAGCTTTCAAAAGACCAATTTTATAACATATCCAAAAGTAAAAATGAAAGAATGTTAGATTTAGTATTCAATGACCTAGAAGACATCAAAATCATATCTAACTCTGCATTTTTTGCAGAAGAACCTTCAAGAAGTTACTCTGTTGAAGCTGAAAAAGTTACTTTTGAGATAAGAGCTGTTGGATGCACAGTTGACAATTAAATTTAATAATTAAGGAGGATTTGTGATTACACGTTACAAAATGAATATTTTAACTAAAAGTAAGACGCATACATTTGAAGTTAGAGTACTTCCTGTTTACAAGTGGGACTCTATATTAGGATTTTCACAAAGTGAAGGCATACATAAACTAAATGAAATTAAATACTTAAACGAAATTACTAATTTAATGATTAAACCTGGATTTTTAGATGAATTTTATCTTATCTTAAATGAAAATAGAGAGTACATTACTTACTATAAAGAATATCTTCAAGCCATACTTTACTCAATTCAGTTTGATACATTCAAATCAGATCCTGACTTTAAGAGACCAAATTTAGTTTACTTAAGTCATTATCTAAATAATACTAGTGGCTTTATACAATTTGATTACATTGATGATAGTTGGAATTATGAAGAGATAATACAAAATATCAAAATATAGAAGGTATTTAAAATTTATGAAAAGCAGTAGTAATGAGTATATACAAGTATTACATGAAACTAAGCTTGAATATTTTAAGCTACTTGAAGAGATAAAACAAAACAAATATTTCTTTCCAATTATCATGGGTGTTTGCACTTTAAATGACGTCAAAACACTAAATTATAAAGATTTAATGGAAGTTAACAAAATATCTGAACTTAAACTTGAAAAGCAAATATTTGAAATGTTCCTTAGTAAAGGTGTATTATGAACACAACAAAATTTACAATTAAATTTAAAGGTGTACTTGATCACGCATCAACTCGCAAATCTTTAGAGAGCGACATTTCTAAACTAGAACGTTTAATTAAACCTAAGCGATCACATCTAAAGAGTACTAAGGATATATTAAAACACAATTTATATGAGAAGAAACGTGAACTATCTAAACAAAACAAATATGAACGTTTAAGGGAGGGTGTAGAAAAGTTTAGACTCAGTGAGACTAAAAAACTCATTAAGCTTGGATACACATTTGAAAACGCTAGGCGAAAAGCATTCAAGCATTCCTTAATGTCAACTAAAGAGCTAAGACTACTAGAATATGAAAATTTGAAACGTGGGCGGCACAAAGAAATAGCACTTAACAAAACCGTTCAAAGTAGTATTCTTAAAGGCGCTAGTATTTTAAAAATCGCTGCTGGGACTGCTCTTGGAAATGCTGTTAGTAGTGGTGCTTCGGGAATATTTAGTTATGCTAAGAAATCTTTAGAAGACAATGCAAAATTAAGTAAAACACATTCAATTACTTCAAAAGTATTTACAGAAGGTGAGAAGAAATCACTAAGTGGTATGCTTAAAGGAATTTCCGGATTTGAAAGGGATTTAGAGAGAGAAGATTTCCTAAACTTGGCTGGGATAATTAGAAAAGAACTCGTATTTTTAGGTCAAAACAATGAAAGTAATCTTAAAAAGGCAGTAGAATTTGCTGCAAAGCTTAAATCTACTGGGGTTGTTGATGATACTAACTCGGCTACCAAAGCAGTAGTAGAATTCTTGCAAGGTAAAAGCGGTCCTCTTTATGACATTATGAGCTCATTTAAAGAGTTTACTGGTAAATATAATGAACGAGCCGCAATGGAATATGACATACTAGCACCAGGCCAGGCCCTTGATTACAGAAGTCATAAACTAAAGGAAGTAATTAACGATTGGAACTCACTTAAATTTCCTACTTACTCAAGCTCGAGCGAAGAGGCTAAAAGTAGCTTAGAAAAGCTTAATGACACAGGTTCAAAACTTACTGCCAAGGTATTAGAACCGTTAGTTACTTCTTTAAACAAAATACTCGATTGGGCTTTAACGTTTAATTTTCAAACACATGTTACCGACCCTTTAATAAAGGGCATTAAAAGTATTTTTTCTCTAGACGCATTAATTGCAAGACTTAAAGCAATACTTCCTAAATTTTTAGGCGGAGATGGTGGTAAGAGTCTTGATAAACTTAAAACAGAAGAAGATTCAAGTATAAGGACACCTTAAATATATGATATCACAAATTACAACTGATTTTACTTATAAATACAAAGACACAGCACCCCTAAAGGCAACCCTAGACCCTTTAAATCTTACACCATCACAAATAACAAATATTCTTAAAGAAACATTTAATGAAATCTCTACTGTGTTTATGGCATATAATTTCTTAAGTTTATGTCCAAGGATGGACTTTAAAGGACTTGGATATGTCCCTCAAGGGTTCTTCATTTTACCTAAAAGTGAACTAATTAGCACAACTTACACCACAACATGTTCAAAACGTCCTGTAATTGACTATTATACACGTAAAGCTGAATATGTAAGCTACAATCCAACTTTTACTGGCGAAGTTATCACACTAAATAATGCTGTATTAACTAGTGCTTATAAGGAACTGCTTAATTTTTCAACCAGTACGGCTTTTGGAAAGTTAATTTTTCCTCATACTAGTAATTTAGCAAAACAACAACTGGTTAACAGAGTTCAAGAGAGTGTACCATTTAGCCTCTACAGCCCAACTCTAGGGTTTAGAAGCATAGTTGCAATTACATCTCTTACCCTTAAAGACACAGTATACCTTGATGAGGTTGAAATTAGTCTCACATTAGAAGTTCTTAAAACATTTAATGTATATAAAGGATAAGAAAATGGATCTCAGGCTTATCAAATACGACTTTAAAATCGAATTTTATAACCTAAGTCAAACTAGCACATCAGAAGAAAAACCTAAAATCATAATTAAAACTGAAGACGGTATACACATTGACATATCAATATCTGATATTTACTCAAGCAATAATTATGTGTGTGCAAAGAGAATCAAGCTAACTCTTTGGAATTTATCTCTTGATTTTACTCGTAATGTAAATGAAGGAGATATTGTAAAGATATTTTATAAAAAATTTGCTGACTCTAGAGATTATGATTTTATTATGTCAGGGTATTTAGGTGTTCCTATGAGTACTGATTATGATACTGGTGATTTTAGTGTTGATCTTGAAGTTCATCTGTCAACAAAAAGTAATTATTTCAATCGCAAACTTGACATAAATCAATTTCAAGGCATGAGTGTAGAGAATGCCATCTCTATAGCATTTCCTAATAGACATATAATCAATATGAGTTATGCTGATAGAACAAAAATTATAGATGAGAGTTTTTGTGCAAATACTCCTCTTGAGTTTATTGAAAAGATAACTAAAAAGTATGTTCAAAGTGTTAGGACAGATATTATACCTAAAGATCAAAGACAAATTATTAAAGAATCAACTCTAGGACTTGAGCATGTTGAGTGTAATTATATCTTTACTAACGCAACACCTGAAGCTGGACATACAAATTATTTACTACTTGAAGATTTTGGTCTTCACTTTATCCCGCAACAAGAAATTGCTATCGGAAGTACCCGCAATATAAGACTTATATATTGGAATGCCAAGATTATGTATACACACAAACTAAAAGTTGGTGATAGGGTCAAATTTCTAGACTCTCTGGGGAGTGAAGTTAAGAGTAGCATTATAGAGACTAGTGCTGCTTTAAGCAATACTGGTGAGTGCTCACTTACCTTGAAGCTTTATGATGACTCTAATTATTTAAATATCAAAGGAGAAGCTAAATAAATATGAACTTGAATTATGAAATATACAGAATGAATAGCCAAATGAAAGGTTCAGCACTAACACAAGAAGAGATCAAACTATGGACTTACAGAAACATCTTTATCTCTAGGCTAGGAATAATTAAATCTTTTAACTCCTCTACACAAGAAGGTGTTGTTTTACTCTCTGGAGAGACAGATTTAGAGATTAAAACACGAAATATATCAAATATGCACTTTAATCTTAGCGAAGGTGAGAGTGTTATCCTTCTTCAAAGTAGTATTAACCTTTTTAATGAGGATGATGATAATTATTTTGATAAAAACTATTTCTATATTCTAAAGCCTATTAATATGCAAAATGTTACTATCAAAGTTAATGACTTTGCAATTGACATACAACACCCAATAGACATTAAAGCTAATAATACAAGTTTAAAGGCAGTACTAGAAGAGATTGTCTCTTGTCTATACAATTTAAGGGTTACTGGACAATCAGTCGTTGATCCTAGTTTTTACAGTAATCTTACAAAGATTACAACTAAGATAAATATGTTACTTAAATAGGTTTTTGTTAAATTAAGCAATATACTTGCTAACTTGAGGGTTAGACATTGGATTTACAAATTGACAATCAATTTAATTCTGTCTTTAATGAGGACTTAGCATTAATTAATGGAATAAACGAACAAAAGCAACGTTTATTTATTTTCCTTAAAACTCCAAAGGGTAGTATTAAAAATGCTCCTAATTGGGGATTTGATTATGATTTAGCTTTAAGATTTGCTAAGGTAAGCTCTTTAACACAAATTAAAACTTACCTTTCAAATATTATACAAGACCTAAAGATTGACGCTATCAACATTGAAACAACGATTATAAATAAAAAATTAAACATTACATTTGAATTTGCAAACGACACCCTAGATATGGAGATTTGCATATGAGTATTCTCTTTGATCCTGACTTTGGAACTTTAAAACAGGATATACAACAAATAATTAATACCAAACGTGAATATTTAAAAGACATGTATGGAATTACAATTAATAATGACCCCACATCAATTTACAATATCATTGCAAGCTCACTTGCAATAAAAGAATATGAACTTATAGGTGAGGTTAACAAATTATTCTCTCTTCTTAAACCAGATGCTCCTTATTGGAAGGAGATACAAAAACATATAAGCATTAAAAGTACTACCTATGATGCTATAAAGAGTGCATTACTAAATCTTAATGGAATTAGTAATGTCAATATTAAAAGCACAGCCGGAAAGGCTAGTATTTACCTAATATTAGATGACTTGATGATGAGTGAAGATAAGAGTCAAATTACAAACTCTAATCTTAAAGCATTAATTTGGGAGACACTTTATCTTACATGTCCTGTTGGTACAGTTTTTGAAGGCGATATTCTCATAGATGGAATTAATAGCCAAAACCAAAAAATTGATTACAAAGTATCAATTGGCAAACGCAAGTACGCATATCTTAAGAGTAAATACAAAGTCAATCTTGAAAATCACATATATTTGAACATTGACTCTAAAATTAGAGAAATTTATACTCGAATTAAAAATAATAACTACACAGATATGGGAATCAGTTTTGAATATCAAGATTTCTTTGCTCCTGTTAATGAAATTAAAGGTGTTCATTGCATTGACATCTCCATTGCTATAAAAGATAACCTGGAGGTAAAAATTACTGATATTAATACAAGTGAGTTCAAGCAAAATGAGAATATTCAAATTCAAGCAAATGAAATTTTAGATCTAGATTTTAATGCTGATCGCTTGCTAATTGATATCTCTTCATAAAAAAAAGGATAGATTATGGTAAATATACCTACATTTCTTAAAGACACCCAAGTTGAAAAAATAATAAATACTGAACTGGTGTTTATAAATAAAATCATAAAAGAAATTAAAGAGCTTATTGCTAATTTTGAAGATACTCATGCTAGCGAGCATTTAAATTCAAGATTCATAGCGTTTTGGTTATCTGATATACTACAAATTATTTACTCAACCAACCAAACACTTGACACACTTGCTAAAAATATTGATAGTGTGCTGTTTGCTCTACGTCATATTGGAACACATGAATCATTTATAAAACTATTTAAGGCTTTTCTTAATGTTGATATTGTGCCTACTACCCTAGAACCTGGTGTTATTAATATCAAACTTAAGAGTCATATTAAAACTAATGTTATCGTATTTATTGTAGGTAGTACTCCAAAAGACACCCCATATAAAAAAATTATATTCAGGACTAAAGAGAATGGGCAAATCTTTAAAAAAGCTTGGACTATGACCTTGCTTCCTAAAGGATATGAGCATTCAATTTATGCATTTATCAAAAAACTGATTCCTATTGGAAGGGTACTTAAGATACAAAACCATGAGGGTAAATTCGTCAGAGAATTTAAAGGATAATAATTTAAGGAGATTTTATGTCAACTCAAGCACAAGAGAGTGTTGTAAAACACGATGATACAATTGAGATTAAAAATCTAAATAAAGTAACCAAACTTGAACCTACTAATCTTTTAGTCCTAGATGATGGGTTTTCTAGTTGTCATGCCATTACTCTTGATAACTTCCATAAAGACTTACATACAAAAATATTTATTGATGATGGCGATCGAAAGAATGATTTCAAACAAGTTATCAAAACACTAATTGCCAATGAATTACTAGGTGACTCCAACTTTATAAACCAAGTTTATAGTCAAGTACTTACCAAATTTTTAAATGATGACTCTAGTAGTATTTCAAAGACATATAGTAAAGTTGTAGAAAAACTTAACAATAATGAATCTAGTGTTATGGACAGTATTATAAGTAAAGTTACAAATAAATTTGAATCTAACTTACCTGAAGATAATTTAAGCAAAAGTCATTACCTTATAGGACTTTACTACTCTAGTTTAAAGAAAATCCCAGTACAAGAATATCTAACTGGTATTAGTAATAGTTTTAGTGTAAGTAGTACTACTACAATAAGAGCAACTAGTTATAATAGTAGTGACGATTATTATAGAAACACTGTGTACATGTCTAGTTTAAAATATGGTCGTTATATTTTTGAACTTGGAGCCACATCCACATCTAACCATGAAGAAATTATTATACAAACAGACAGTTCATATGATGATACTCCTATATATTTAATTGTAAAAGTTGATGCAATCTCTAATTCAACTGCTCAATCTAACAAAGAAGTAAGCATAAAATATAGCTATTCTTCAAAACGAACCCTATTTAGGCTTTCAAGTGTACACGGCGGTACAGGTTTTAATGGAAATATTTTAGAAGGTTGGTATATGCAAAAGAATGTGAGTGGCTCTCCTTTACTTGTGAAGCTATAATTTTTTATTTGTATTTTTTACCTTAGTTTTTGCTATATTGATATATAGTTGTATCTACCAAATTAAATTAAAGGAGAGACAAATTGAATGAACTTGATAATAATTTATTAAATTTTTTACTTCAACTAATTAACATCAATGAAGTTAAGTTAGTTATTATTGCTGCATTTATCTTAAGTCTTGGGCTGATTTTCAAGCCAGCAATTAAAGATATACTAACTATTTTAGCTAGTAAGATAAAAACACAAAAAGGAGACACAGATAAAGGGGAGGATTTATGAAATTAAGCACTGCTAAATTAAGTGTTGATATTTTAAATAACTTTACCGAAATTATTAAAAATAATCATCACGGGAAAAATACTGCTACTTACATCAACATTTTTACTAAAGTGGTTAATTATTTTTACGCTCTATATGAGGCTAGCATATACCAAATGGAAGGGAGGGAGGCTATTAAACTACTTTCTGAAATTGAGGAGATACTAAGGATTAACATTGAAATTATAGAAAATTCTATTGACTCTGATGAGCTTTCAAAATACACATCTCAACTTAGAGCTAAACGTAACAAGATAATGAGTACTTACATCAAAATGTTAAAGGAGGCATAATTTGAGCAAATTTATAAAATTGACCCTCTCAACACTTATTCTCTCATGTACATCCATAGCATCACTAACTGAAGAACCAACACCACCTAAAACACACACTATTAAAGAACTTAGTGTCTATGAAGCTAAGTTATCTGATTATGTTATGTACTTACAAGTATTCTTAACTAGAACAAAGAAAAAGGTTAATGACCCAAAGTATCCTAAGTTTACTTATTTTGACGCATCAACACTGAAATATGAGAGTACAATTGATAATTTAATGTTTAACATCAATTTGTTTCAAGAATATATCAGTATAACTAAACCCATTGTCCAAATGGTGTATAGGAAATATTCAAAATTACAAAATTAAATAAAAAAGAGAGGTTTTTATCTTAAGGCCTCTCTTTAAATGGAATAGAGATTATACTTAATTATTACATAGATATCCAAAATTATCATCACTAGCTATATATCCAAATAATTTGAGTGGACTCTGGCCATATTTTGACTCTCTGCAGGCTAAAAATTTAGAAAAACCTTCAATTACTTCTGGATCAGACTTTGTTCTCTTTAAATAACTATTTATAAGATCTCTCCAATAATCTATAGTCTTAAGCTCTGGTTTAGTTTCAAAAAACTCAAGTATACTCGAATCATCAGCATTATTTAATTGCAGTAAAAACTTATCTATTGTTTCTAAACTATCAAAAGGTGTATGATCTAATACCGAATGCATTCTTTTAGATGCTTGAAGTAAATTTTTGTAATAATGATACTTAACGGGTATACGTTTAGGCAGCTTATCAAGACTAGTTACAGATTTGTGACTTACAGGTGGCTGTTTTGTTTCACCTTTAGTTACTCTTTTAGTATTAACAGTTTTATCTCTCTTTAGAGAATTTACAAGTGGAACATTTACACTACTGGCTAATTCCTCATTAGCTCCTTGAATATGCTCCAATGAACTAGCATCGGTGTCAACTTCACTCTCTATTGATAGGTATCCTACAAGAGCATATCTTTTATGATATGTTATGCATGAACCTACAAGTTGCGATAAAGTATTTTGATTCTTTGCCCCTAGAGAAGAAAATTCTTCTGTGTAAATTGGAGTATCAAATGACTCGCTATACCCACTACTTGGACTGTAAAATGTTGTTGTAATAACATTAATTGTATTATTTCCCACAACTTTAAATGTTGGACATTGCAGGAAATCAATATCTAAATTGTTACTCTTTATAACATTCTTTATCTCTCTGATTATCTCATTGAAATTTTGATATTTATACCCATATCCATTAAGATTCTTAGCAACACCACTTAAATTCATACGTAGACTGTATAGAGATTTTAGAAAGTTTACCCTTGCTTGATTCTCATCAGTTACTAAAGCTTGATTATTTACTCTTATATCTGTTACTTTTATCTTTTGTTTACCCAGTTTCTTAACTGCTCTGCGCATTCTAGTTTTTGTCATATTTAAACTCCTGTTTCTATGTTATAAATATAATTTTATTATCAAAAACTAAACTTGTCAATTTTTATTGCATTATTTTCAGTAACTTTTATATGAAAAGTATTAAAAAATAAGATTATTATTAAAAAATCCTTAGAACATAATTAAGAACTCTTAAATAGAATGCTTAATCACGCTCTAAGGCTTATCCTAAACGAACATAAAACAGGTAGTTCTAAATGATAGCACTACTGATAACAACTAGTGTATAATAAAGCTAGAATAAAATCAACTATTATTTCAAATATAAAAAACTAACATACACGTAATTTTTATACTTCAACTGTATATGAGTTAAAAAACTTGTTTACAAGAATAAAAGTAATAATCTGTACCACTATCAACCTTTTAAACTTTTAAATTCTTTCATAAATTCTTCAATCAGATCTTTCTTACTTGAAAAAAGCCTATCCATTAAAAAACTTGTAAACTTTGCATTTTGCTTATAAAAATCATAACTCTCTTGACTCTTAAGTTGAAATCTTAATGGTTTTATTGGATTTTCTTTTGATTTTTGAGATATCTTAATCTTTTTGAGAACACCTTTTATACCCTCTTTTTTAAGCTCTTCTAAATTCAAAGTTCCTTTTAATATTTCCTTATATATCTTTAAATATTTAAAAGCCTGGGTCCTTGCTATGACGAAGTCTTCTAAAAAACTATT
This sequence comes from Borrelia puertoricensis, assembly GCF_023035875.1. Classification (NCBI taxonomy): domain Bacteria; kingdom Pseudomonadati; phylum Spirochaetota; class Spirochaetia; order Spirochaetales; family Borreliaceae; genus Borrelia; species Borrelia puertoricensis. Next base: position 2,654 of record NZ_CP075389.1, on the reverse strand, counting down.
AAAATTAATATACCCATCAATTTTATACAATTTATTTTCTTTAATTTCATATAAAATTTTCATTATCTTAATTCTATCTTCTATTTCATTCAACAGAATGGCTCTTAATTGATTTTTATAAGCCTCATATTTTATCTTATTATCCTTAGTACTTAAATTTTGCTCTCTATCATTTAAAATAATATTTTTATTTTGCATAAAACCTCCTTGCATACTATTTATATAAATAAGTACACCCGGTGTACTTATTTATATAAATAGTATGTTACTTAAAGCCTCTTTTATTTCTTTATAATAATTTTCACTTTCATTTGGAACAAGTAATTCGTTAATAAAAACTCTTATTCCATTCGAAAAATGGATTTTACCCTTAATAAGCTTTTCATAATGCTCATTTAAGAGGTTTTCTATATCTTTTAAGGTGTTCCTATTTTTGATAAATTTATTTTTTACTATTGATACTTCTATTTTTTTATTCTTAATAATCTCTGTTTTTTTTACTGAATTTAAAATCTGTGGAAATGTTTCAACTGACCACCTTTCAACTTCAATAGGAACGACAAGATTATCCGTGATATTTAAAGCATTAAACAATAAAGCCTTTGAATTTGGGGCTGTATCAATAATTACATAATCAAAATGATAATTTGGTAAATTACCATTTAAACAAAATTCCAATAATAATTCTTTATATTCAATTAACTCTTGTTCAAAATTTCTCAGTATAGGATGAGATGCGATAATATACATATTGTTATTTATCTCATTCAAATATTTACTAAAATTAGTATTAAAATCTTCTTTTAACAAAGCATAAATATTAAATTCTTCTATATTTTTTATATATTTAATGAAATAACTAGTTATACTATTTTGTGGATCTAAGTCTACTAAAAGTACTTTTTTACCCATTTTTTTTAAAACATAACTGAAAATAATAGTTAAAACACTTTTACCAACTCCTCCTTTAATTGATGCGATCGTAATTACTTTAGGTTTTTTTCTATCCATTTAGTTATAAGACCTCCTTCTGGTAATTTTTTATTGTAAAACTCATATACTTCTTTCTCTAAAGTCAAAAGTGTTGTTATTAAAGAACTGTAATATTTTGTGTAAATTTTATCTTTTTTAAGTAAACGAGATATCCCTTTGATGTAACAACGAACACTTCCTTTTTTAAATCTAAATTCTATATAATAAACTTTTGAGAATGTGTGCTTTTTGATAACTCCATTATCTTCATATCTTCTAACCACATTCTGTATCGGTTTACTATAGCCATAATAAATGCCTAAAAATTTATCATCTCCTTTTATAGAAAATAAATTAAATGATTTTACTTTTTCTTGATTTAATAATTCTCTCAATGTAACAAAAAATCTGTTCTTTTTTTTCTTATCTACTCCAAATGCATAGAAATCCATCACAATTTTTGTATGATAAATCTTTCTATTGCTAGTTTCTTCTATTTTAAGAAAAATGGATTTATTTTTATTTGATTTAATCTCTAACTTCTTCTTTTTAAGACGTTCTAACACACTCTTCATAATTAATCCTTAACTAGTAACTTTTTTAGATTCCCCTAATTGTAAATTATCTTTATTATTTTCCATTAACTCTAAAAGCTCATGATAGTAATGGTTACTAAATATTTTGCTATATCCTAATTTGTTCTGTTTGCTTAAATAATTCTTTAATATTGGTGCTAAAATCGATACGTCTACTTTGTGTCTTAATTGTTCAAGAAGTATGCTAAATACGTTATTCCTAATGTTTCCTTCATTTTCTTTTGCATTTTTATTAGCAAATTCAACTGTTTTTTTAAGTTTTACTATTATCTTTTTTAAATCACTGTATTTATCTTTTTCTATGATAAAGTGTGGTTTATTTTTATATTGTTCATATACGTTTTGTATTTGGGTTTCTAATTGTTTACTGTCATACCCTTCATTCTTTAAAGTGGCTTTTATCTCATCTAGTATCTTACTCAATTCTTTTTGTTTACTTTCAAGTTTACTGTTATTTGGTTTAATATCATTTATTCTTTTATACTCACTATTTTCAGCTATTTTAATAGCTTTTAATAATTGAATTTTAAAATCCTTGTTCGCTTCTAAATTCAAAATAGAAAGGAAAGCATTTGATTTAAAATTGCATTTCTTAGCGTACTTTTCTACTTGTAATTTTTCTATAGATTTTATTCTGTTTTTATCTTCTTTTTTATTATTATAAGTATTATTAGAACACTCCCATTTTTCTACACTGCTATTTTTAGTACAAGTCTTTTCAAGATATGCACTAACACGGTTTTTGTGTCTTTCTTCTTTTTTATCTCTAAAGTGTTTATTGATTATTCGGTAACATTCTTTTTTAGAGTATTTAAGTTTGTAATGAATTTCAGTACCCATGTTAACACCCAAATGTTTGTAATAATTAATTGTTACTTTAAATACTTTTTCTAATTTATAGAGATAGCTTTGTAGAGTTTTAAGTTTAATAGGTTTTTGGTCGTTTTTTTTCATATTGTTATTAAAGTAATAAAGTATGTTGCTTTGAGTGTATTGATTAAGATTTAAGTTCATATAATTTAGTGTAGATATTAAAACGATTAATTTGTGTTGGTGTTTGTTGGTAGGTTTTTTTGTTCTCCTCAT
>NZ_CP075388.1 GCF_023035875.1 Borrelia puertoricensis | reverse complement strand
GATTATCTCCCTTATGAGTTATTTATCATAATAATAACCCATTATTCAGTAATAAGTAAATTAATAATTATTAAAGACTAAAATTTATTTTTGTTTAGCAAAAATGATAGTGTTTATGATATTTTTTGTAAATATTTTTGTTAAAAAAATAGTTTTTGATATATATTTATGTTTAGTAACTCATAAAGGAGATTAAATATGACAAAAATAAATGAACATAGATCAGAGGAAGAGATGCAACAATTTGATTTGTACGGACAAATGGTGTTTAAGGGTTTTGAATCTTTTGCATATCAAAGTCAAGAAAATCTTAAAGGTAAACAAAAACAGTTAAGTAAAATAAATAAGGTAGGACGTAAGTTACCAAAAATTGGTAAGAATGAGTGTTTTAAGTTTAATAGTAAGGTTGACTTTAGTGTGCAAAGAGAATCGTTAAAGCGTATGGGAGCTAGTGAAGTTGGAAGCATGTTTATTGGAGCTGATTCTTTAGAGAAATTAATGCTAGAGCGAATACTTAAAGCTATAGGAAGAGAAATACCATTTGAAGATAATTTGAGCATGAGAAAGGGAAAGATATTAGAATCTTTAGGATTTGATGAATTTGTTCGTATGAACGTGGATAATATTGAGGTGTTACATAAAAATAAATATTCAAACGGTATTGATAAATATAATTACTTTAAAAAAGTTGAGGGCTGTGAGACATTAGTTGGTTCAACAATTGATGGATGGTTTGTAAATATTGCTGGAGAAGCCGAGTTACTTGAGATCAAAATTAGTGATAATTTTTACTTAAAAAGTGCAGCTATTGAATACAACAAGAGTGGTAATTTTTTAGAAGATAAATATTTCTTCAAGTATTATGTTCAAGTACAAATGCAGCTACTCTGTACAGGTTTAGATAAGGGAAATTTATTTTTTATCATAGGTGGAGAGGCTATCAACTGTGTAATTGATAAGAGTGATGATTTTATTAGTTATATAATGACTGAAGTTTCAAGATTAGAGGGAGAAGTTAGTAGTATTGCCCAGTCTTTAAAATCAAGAAGTGATATTGATATTAAAAATATTGATTTAGACGAGCTTAGTGATATTATAAGGGATTTTTTGAAAAATAATTTTTTATATGAAGAGCTATGTGATGTAGATTTCAAGCTTGAATTTTTAGAATTTGTAAAATCAAGTCAACTTGAGATTGATGAAGACGAAATTTTGGATTTAAGTAGACGTTTAGATGAGATTAATGCATTGCAATCTGAAATTGATAAGGTAGAAGAGGAGACTAAAAAGGCTCAGGCGTTAGAGTTGGCTAGGGTAACCAAACCTATTAAAGATAAACTTAAATTTCAAATAGATGATCTTTATCGTAAATTTTCTTTAAATGAACATATAAATTATAACTTTGATGGGAATAGGTTCTCTTTAGATATGAGTAAGAGAGCTATTAAGGATAGGTTTAAGTTTTTAAGCTGTGTTATAGACTTTACTTTTAGTAGTAATTCAAATGAATGGTCTACACCTATTTTAAAAGCTGTTTAAGGGTACCTTTATGAGATTTATGTTTATGGTTTTATTTGTAGTAATTACTTACAAGATTTTAAGATTTTTATGTAAGTTTGGTGTGAGAATTATAAAGAATCTCTTTCAAGCTTATTATGCAAGACGAGAATTTTTAGAAAATCTTGAGAGACTTGATTGTGATTTAAGACGTATGGAACTTTTAAGTAGGCTTTCTGATAAGGAGAGTTCTGGTGTTTGATATTAACTTGTTAAGTATGTCTGGTCGTTTAACAAGAAACTGTGAGGTTATTTATACTAGTAATAGTTTTCCTATATTAAAATTTACACTAGCTAATAATAGAGGTGTAAAGAAGAATAACTGTGTGACAAGACAGGCTCAATTTTTTGACTGTGTGATTTTTGGAGCTAGAGCTGAGAGTCTTGCTGCTTTACTTAAACGAGGGGTTCAAGTTGTACTTAGTGGAGCCCTATCTTATTCAAGTTGGAATGATAAGCGTACAGGTGAGGGTAAGAGTAAATACAGTATTTTGGTAAATGATATTTGCGTCTTAAACTCATCAATTAAAACACAAGATATTAATGAGAATAAGCTTGAAGATGAGTTTTATGAAGATATTCCTTTTTAATATCTATATTTAAGTTAAGGGAAGTAGGGGTGGTGGTTTAAAAAATAAAGATTGTAAGTGAGATTATATATGAGAATAACGCAAAATAATCCAAATTTAGTCTCAGAAGTACGTCAGTGGGGATGTTACTTTTTATCTCTTCATTATTACGTATCAGTTTTTAAAAAGTTGCAGTTTAGTGTTCTTGATATAAATAGGAATTATCATAACTTTGTTAAGTCAGGGTGTATGAGAAGTAATTGTTATATTCTAAATCCATGCGCTGTACTGAGACGGTTTGATATCAGTGCAAGTGTGAGGTGGGAGGGCCCTGCTTACAGATGTTTAGATGGAGAATTTGAGATAAGTGAAGTTAAAATTAAAAATACACCAGGATATCATTTTATAGCAACTAATTTGTCTTCTGTACTTTATGATTCACTCTCTCTTAAAGAGCGAGGAAGGGAGTATAATGTTACGTCTAAACGTGTGTTTAGAAAAATATAAATCTCTATTTATAAAAAAAAGAGACTCTCCGGTCTCTTTTTTTTAATGGTAAAAGGTTAATATAAAAATTTTATAAATAAGCTGTATTTATTATACATAATATTTTGTAAAAAAATAGATATTTAGCAAAATTTATTTCAAGCTAGTTTTGATATCTTTGTAAGCCTGTATTTTACTTGCACTTGAGAGACCATAAACATTATCAATCTCAGAAGTAGATGAATATTTCATAAGTTCTTTTATTTGGAATGCATTATAACCACGTGATTTTAGAGTAGCTATGAATATATTTCTACATAAATGAAGAGATTTTCTTTCTTTAAATCCTCCCTTAATGAGTAATTCTTTAAATTTTTCGGTAATCTTTTTTATATTAATTTTATTATCACGAAATCTAATCTTACTTTTTTGAAATAGATATGTACGTCTTGCATCCATACCTTTTTTTTCGAAATAAGTTTTATGGGCCCTCATAATAGCGTCAAATTCATCTTTATTAATTACAACTTCTCTTATGCAAACACCTCTTCTCTTTTTTGCAACATTAACACGCAGGCTATAGAGTAGTTCATTATTACTACCTTTTTCTTTTGATATCTGGTCAAGTTTTATATTTTGTACCTCAACACCCCTACAACCAGTAACTGAGAGTAAGTGTACAAACCATCCTGAAATGGGGTCTAGACTTTTAAGTCTCTCTATAGAGCGTTTTACGAGTCTAATTGTCTTGTCATTAAGATAAAATCTAGTTTTGGGTTTAGTAATAATTTGCTTTTTAGAAGGATTGGTAATTAACAACAGTTCTTCTCTTAAGAGTTCATTTTCTTTAATTAAATTTTTTATTTTTTTCTTTAAGTAAATCATTCACTATCATGTAATTTTAAAGTTAACTAAATATTATAAAAATTACTAAACTTGTGTAAAAAATATTAGCAAATACTTACACGTAGAGTCAATTTTTAAAGGTCGCCATTGTATAGAAAATATGCTCTTATACATATTTGTAATAAATATAAAGGATATTTTTTTGAGAATTTAGGGAATATAACTAGCATTCTTTCCATTGTTATTAACAAATACTTATAATTTTACTTTCTGTTTACTTTATCTGTCGCTTTAGTACCTTTCAACTTTGCAATGATGGATTACTTAGTACAAAATTTAAATTCTCTATCTCTGTTAACTTAAAGTTTACTTTTATAGTTACTCTTACCATTTTTATAACGAGTTTAATTTATTTTCTATTACACATCTTTATCTAGAATTTTTGTTACCTTATTCTCTTAAATCTTTCTTTTTTAAATCCCCATTTCTTAACTTTCATCTTTAGTTATTAGAGTTTTATTTAACCACCTGATCCACAAGTGCTTGATGCTTGGTTTTTAAAATTATCTAAGTTTTCACCACCATTAAGAGCACCCTTTACTACTTGTTTAAAAGTTTCTTTTTGCTGGCTAGCATTCTCACCTGTGCATTTTGCAAGTTCAGTATTTATGTGATCAAGTGCTCCTCTCTTTATTCTTCAGATTCATCATGACTGGTAAAATTTTGTTGAAAATAGAATCATTACCTAAAGCCTCTTTTAAAAAGTCTAGGTTTTTTTTTTGAGTTTCATTTAGCTTTTCTCTTAAGGATGCTTCTTCAGGTGTTTTTTGTATTTCTGATTGTTCTTCGAAGTTTCTTTTAACTCTACTCTTAGGTGTAGCATTTCCATGCTCATATTCACAACTACTAATTAGTAATAATAAAATCAAAATAAAATTAATTTTATTCATATTAAATCCCCTTATCATTTTTTATGATTTTAAAAATATATCTCTATTTACATATCTTTAATGTACATTTACGTATAAGTATTAATTGTTTTTGTAAAATTTATTGTTTTGTTATAAATTTTATGTTAAATATATTTTTGTTAACCTATTAGTTAACTTATATTAAAAGGTATGAATAGGGTAAAGAAATCGTTTGATGATTATGTTGTGTATTTTAGAGAAGGGAAGCTTAATAACACTGGTATAGCAAAAGAGCTGGGAGTTAGTCGTGTTAATGTAGGAAAGATGAGACGCAAATGGGAAGCGCTTAAAGATGACCCTGAGTATATTACTGGTGCTGCTAAGCTTACTATTTGTGAAGATACTTTAAATAATATCTTATTTCATGCATCACAAAGTACAGCCCAGGCGCGTGATCTTAAAAGTCAGTTTAGTATGGCTAAAAGTATGTTGGGACTAGAATTTATAAATTCATTTAGTCGTTATTTAGAGTTAGAACTTAAAACTCATAATTACAAAATAGAAGAACTCGAGTCTCAAATTAGCAATCTTTACAAGAAGACTTTAAGTAAAAAAGTTGCACATTCAGAAGAAGAGAGTCGTGAGCTTGAAGAGTTAAAACTTAAACTCGATGAGCTTAAAAGGGAGAGAGAACTTAAGAAGATGTCACTATGTTACAAGACAATGCTAAAGCTTAAAGCTACTGATACAGATGTGCGCTCTAAATTACAAATTTAAAGGATATGGTAATGGATATATATAAGCTGCCTATATTTAAAGAAATGCAGCGAGAGTACAAGCGTGATTTTGGTATTGATATAATGGATTTTATTAAGCCTAAAGCATTGGAGGTTGATTTTAAAGGATTTGAAAGTAAATATTTAACTTCAAAACAACTTAAAGTAGTACGTAATATCGAGAAGAATAATCAAAGTAAAATTATTTTATCTGGTGGGATTGCAAGTGGTAAAACATTTCTAGCATGTTATCTATTCTTAAAAATACTGCTTACAAATAGGAATGTGTATAAAAGAAATACTAATAATTTTATAATAGGAAATTCCACAAAAATCATTAGAGGTTAATGTTATGAGTGAGTTAGAAGATATTGCTAGTATGCTTAAAATACCCTTTAGGCCAAAATTTTCTAATACATCATATTTTGAAATAGACTCACTAAGAGTTAATTTGTATGGTGGTGATAGGGCAAGTGATTTTGAGCGGTTTAGAGGCTCTAATTCAGCGCTTATTTACGTTAATGAAGCAACTACACTGCATAAAGAAACATTAATAGAATGTTTAAAAAGGCTTAGAGTAGGAATGCAGGCAATTATATTTGATACCAATCCTGACAGCCCGGAGCATTTCTTTAAGCTTGATTATATTGATAATACAAAAATTTACTCTAAATATAACTTTACAACATATGATAATGAATTAATTTCTCGGGATTTTATTAAAACACAAGAAGAGATTTACAAGGACATTCCAACATATAAGGCAAGGGTTCTACTTGGAGAATGGGTCCCGTCCTGTGATGCGATATTTACTAATGTTAATCTTACAAGTAACCATGAATTTATATCCCCAATAGCATATTTAGATCCTGCATACAGTATAGGAGGAGATAATACAGCCCTTTGTGTTTTGGAGAGAGTAGATCAAAGTTATTATGCATTTATTTTTCAAGAAAAGTTACCAGTAGGTGATCCTAAGATGTTAAATACAATTAAAACTATACTTACAAATCTTAATGTACACAAACTATATGTTGAAGATAGGGATAACGTTTCTGGGCATGGGAATGTGACTAAAATGTTTCTTAAACTTAGGGCGGGTATGAGTCATAATTTTAAAATTGCTCCAATTAAACCTATAAGTAATAAATTTACTAGAATTGCTACGTTAATAGAGCCATTTGCAACATCTAAACTTAGTATTATGGATTATTCAAGTAAGTCAGCTATATCTGATATTTATAAGTACAAAGGAGATGGGAAGAGTGATGATGATTCATTAGATAGCCTATCAGCATCATATATGTTATTGACTCTAAGTATGCGTACTCTTAAAGCTCATTTTACTAAAATAAGGTTCCTATAACCGTTAAAATATTATATAATAATTACATAAGGAGTGTTTTTATGGGACTTGCTCAACGAGTTATTACACAGCAAATGGTTATAGCTGAACTTACTAAAGCCGGTATTAAGAGAGATATTGCTATTGATCTGTCTTATAGGTATTATCGTAATGAGCTGACTTATAAAGACATTGAATTCTTAAAAGAAAACTTTGATATAAAATTGAAACACTTAGAAGATGGGATTAGTAGTGTTAAGGATGAGCTTAACACCAAAATAGATACTAAATTTAATGAACTCGATAAAAAAATAGACACCGTTGAGAGTAACTTTAACCTTAAGCTTGAAAAAGTTGAAGCTCTCTTACAATCTGAGATTCAAAGGGTTGAGACAACTTTAAAATCTGATATTAGGGACCTTGACAATAAAATAGATGAGTTGAGAATAATCTTAAAATAAGATAGATATAAATTAATGAATGTAAAAGATAGAAGTCAGAAGTGAATTAAAATCTGATATTAAGGACCTTGATAATAAGATAGATACTAAATTCAATGAACTTGATAATAAGATAGATACTAAATTCAATGAACTTGATAATAAGATAGAGAAATCTACATTAGAATTTAAAAACACATCTAAACTCCATAATTGGATGTTTGGTACTATCATAACTCTTACTTTAGGTATTTTATTAGCATTATTATTGAAATAATTTTTATTTCCCCCCCCAATTAGTACAGATACAATAAAATATCTATATTTTATCGTATATGTATTTGTTTCTTTTATTTTGACAAAAACTATTATTTTTGCTACAATCTATATGCAAACTGAAATTAAAGGAACAAATTTGTATTATTTTGATGAAATAAAGAAACGATCAAATAAGATCTGTCCTTTGGAATTATATAAATATTCGCTTTTTTTTAGGAACTATATAGAGAATCCTGCTGAGGATGCACTGAAGAATGGTATTCATCTTGAAAGTTTAGATAATATTAGTGAATCTGAGATAGCAAGACTTAAAAGAGAGCTTAAAGATGCTCTTTTAAATCTTATAATTAGTTATAGATTTAATGGTGCAGGATATATTTTAGTTCTAACTCGTGATGAACTGACAGAATTAGAAGAAGAAGTAAATTCTGAATTGCCCATTGGATTTAAATATCTAGATTTCAATTTAGTTAAAGATTTGGGCATTTATGACCAGTATATTACTTACACAGTAAAAGAAGGAAATACTTCTTACTCTTTAGTTAAGATACATAAGAGTAGGGTAATAATTTTTGATAATTATGATTATATCTTAAAACGTTACATACCATGTTATAGTGAAAGTTTTTTACTTAATATTTATCTACTTGAGAAAATTTATACACAGATAGATAAGAGAATAGAGACACATAATTTTCTTTTTTATAAAGATGAAGCATTAGTTGGACTTCAAGATGCACTATCAAATGCAACTGCATCATTAAACAGCTTAACACATAGAAATAATAGTAATAATGGATTATTTGCAGGTCTATTTCAAAGACAAAGACAGGATAATAACAGCATATCTGATCTTAAGAGTATTAATGATAGTCTCTCAAGAGAAATCGAGAGATTAAAGTCAAGTTTAAATAATGAAGGAATATTTTACACTTCAACAACAGATGCATCATTAGAGGTAATTAAGTATGATCTTACGTATTTAAAAGAGGCATTGGCATTAGTAAAAGCTAAGATAGGAGCAGATACAAAAGAGCCACTAACTCGAAGTTTTAATGAACAGACTAAAGGTTTGGGAAATGATGGGAAGGGAGATAGATCCAATTATTATGATTTTCTTAAAGGAATACAAGAAGCAGTAGAGATTGCTGTCAATATTAAACTATCTAGGTATTTTGATTTAGAGATGAAATTTAATTCTCTTGTTATGCTTAGTGAAGAAGAGAGAGTAGATAGAGATCTCAAATTAATAGAATTTTTCGGTAAATATAGTGAACTTATAAATAAAAGTGTTTTAAGCAAAGATGAGATATCAAAGCTAAAAGAAAAATTATTTTCAATTTAGGTTAAGGAGTTTTCATGGAAAAAGATTCAGATGTAAATACAGAAGAAGTAGTAATACAGACTAATGATAATAGCTCTTCTGATAAGTTTAAACGTATAAGTCAAGAAGAGTTTGAAGAGTATATGCAGCTTAAAGAAAAGGTAACTCGAGAAGATGAAAGGGTTAATAAATTAAGTATAAATGACCGAATTGCACGTGAACTTGCAAATGCGGAAGATAGAGAGCGAGTAGAGAAACAGTTACTCTTAGAAGCTGAAAAGATAAATGAAATTGATCAATTAGCAAAAGCACATTTAAGCAAGCATTTTGATAAAGATACTCTTCTTTCTAAAGGTTATTCACTGAAAGAAATAATGCAAGCACAAAGAAGAGAGTTAGTGAGAAAATTTGTTCCTAAAGAACAAATAAAAGCTATTTCCAAGCTAGATAATTTTGAACATTTAGATGGAGAGATATTAGAACAACTTGTATCTTTAGCAAAAGTAAATATAAGTATGAGAAAACGTGCTGCAAGTAATATTGATTCTAAGCGTGGTGATATTATCTCTAAAATAGAGAATAGAATATCATTATTAGATTCAGGGTTCTCACCAGTTAACTTTGATGAATTTAATATTTCTGTTGCAAATGCTTATAAAGATAGAATACATGAGTTTTATAACCTTAAAGAGAAAAAAACAGCTTAAGGAGATATATGCATGTCAGAGACTATAACAAAACTTAAAGAAGAATATGATAAAAAGGTAAAAGAAATACAAGACCTAATGAAAAATCCAAATAGGGATCCTGGTCTTTTTAGTAATAATGTTGATTTTAGAGATAAGAATTTAACCTTTGCTAATTCTGGTGGAAGTATCACTTCAAAAGTAGATAAGTTAGAGAATTATCCTGTTAAAGGATATCCATACAAACGTGGTGTTAAGTTATCTTATGAGGCAAGTGATAATACTGAACCTTGTGTAGAAGCTGGGGGTGGTACTGATTTATATGGTATATGCATAGATATTGATGACTTTACTGGTATAGCAACTGTACTGCCAATAACAAATAATTTTACGGGATATTTAGTAGTAAAACAGAGCAGTCAAAGTTCAATTAATCCTGGAAATCAAAATTAAAATTAATACAGATGGTGAAGTTGAAAATAACAGCAGTTCAGGTGGTGTTAATGGAATAGCCTTATCAAAGGCATTTCAAGTTAATACTAACTTATACATAGCATTAGTAAGTATATGTGGAAACAGAGGTAGTTAAGAATAGTGACTAGCAAAGCAAACCCATCAAAAGATGAACTTAGAAGTGATCATGATACTCAAACTGATTTTCAAATGGGTGATATTGATTTAAGTGATACAGAAGATCAAGAGCTTTTTAAGAATCTATTACAAGAATCCCAATTACAAGAGGATTCTACAAGATCAAAAAGACGAAGTAAAAGAAGCACCCCAATATTAGAAGAAACTACTGAAGGTAAGTCACTTAAAGAGATTATCTTAAAATTAAGGAAATACTTTAAGAGTTTTGATACTCAAGCTGCTGTGTTTAAAGCACCAACTACTTTTCAAGATAAAAACATAAGAGTAGATGCAATTTCACAATCTCTCTCAAGTAGTACAGATAAATTAGAAGAATACCCAGCTTTAGGATTTCCATATAAGCGTGCAGTAAAGCTAAAAGTAGAGACAGATACTAAAAAAAATGACGAAGTTCAAGTTGAAGTTAGTGATGGGAATAACATGTATGGAATATGTGTTGATATTGATCCTTATACTAATGTAGCAACTATACTTCCTATTACGAATAATTTTACTGGATATGTAATTGCCCAAAGCTCTGATAGTTTTAAGATAGGTGATAAATTAGATTTTAATTCTAATGGAGAAGCTGTTAAATCATCTAATACCTCATCAGTCAAAATTAATGCTATAGCATTATCAAATAAATTTACAATACAACTTACTAATGATGAGAGTAAGAAAAGCAATGATGAGTATACATTAAATTTAGTTAAAATAGCTCTTTATGGAAATAAAGCCATTGGTTAAAGGAGAAGATTTACATATGTCAAATGTAACTCAGTTAGTACAACAATATGAAGAGAAAGCTAATAGTATTAAAAAGTTAATGAAAAATCCTATTAGTGATGCAGGGGTTTTTAGTAATAAAGTTGATTTTAGGGATAAAAATTTACACTTTGCCAACCAAGGTGGGACTGTAACTAGTAGTAAAGACAAATTAGAAAATTATCCTGTCAAAGGTTATCCATACAAAAGAGGAGTAAAACTAGTTGTAGAAAATCCAAGTACTTCTAATAACAATCCACACTATGAACCACATGTTGAGGTTGGTGGTGAGAATGATCTATATGGAATATGCAGTGATATAGATGAGTTTACTGGCATAGCAACAGTAATACCTATTACAAATAATTTTCAAGGGTATTTAGTAGCCAAACAAAATAGTGGTATAAAAAGAAAAGATAAAGTTAAATTTGATACAAATGGTGAGCTTGAAAAAGATAGCTCAAGTAATGGCAAAATTAATGCCTATGCTTTATCAGATGCAATTTCACTTGATGGTACTACAAACAAAATTTGCATAGTTAATGTAGCTATTTACGGTAATAAATCTAGATAAACTTAAATTAGTTAAAGGAGGTTAAAGATGTCAGAATTATATGATCAAAATTATTATGCAAAAGAAATAGCGAATATTTTCTCAGAAATTAAATTACCAGTATTTTATAACTGGTTTTCAAAAGAACAAATTGAAGATGTTGATTTAAAGATGGGATATTTAAAAACAATTAAATGGGATGCATTTCTTAATGCTAATCCTACAACATTAGTAAATGAAGTTAATACTATTGCAACCATTGGATTTCGTTCAGAGTCAGTGAGACTTAATTATTTAAAGTTACAATATAAATTTAGACACTTAAAACAAACTTCTGAAAAATTTTATAAAGATAATGATTATGCTGGAGATGTAAATAATAATTTACTTCCATTTGGGGAGGCATATAAACTTGCAACAAATGAAATAATAAAACTAATAAATCATTTTGTATTAACAGGTACTGTGTCAATCCAAAAAGATGGAAAGAATCAAAAACGAATGTTACCTAATATGTATGGGCTCTTAAATATGCCAGATCAAGTAAAAGAAGAGGTAAGTAGCAGCGACAAAGAAAAAATGGATAAAATATTTGAAAGTATCGAAAAGGGTCTTGCAAAATTAGAGCTAGGAGATGAATTCTCAACTCCTATGATGGTATTAGTTGATCCAGTAACAAGTTTAAAGTTAGTTAAACCATATGCAATAACAAATTCTTCTTCATCATCTAATGTTTATTCTTCTAATGATTCTTGGGAGGACTTCCTTATTAAGACAATAAAAGCTGTTAATAATAGAAGAGAAGTATATATTGAAACAAGTAATTTACTTCAAAATCAAATACTCATTTATCCATTAAATGCTGAACTAATTAAGTTCAAACCAAGTAAATATATGCTACCAATGCCAAATGAGCAAGTGGATAGAGATTCAACTGATATTGCACATTCATATCTTGATTTTGTACTTGGTGGACTCTTAGCAACAGAGAAAACAATTTTACGAGTTGATATTAAACAATCTTAAAGGTTAACCTGGTAATGCAACAGAGAACAGCTCAACAAGAGATAGAGAGACAAGAAGAAGAATTATTTATAAGCAGGCTTCACTCTAATATTATTTCCCTTTTGGGAATAAGCATAGAAGAATTTTCTATTCAAAGCTTTATGATGCAAATTAATCTCTTAGAGTCAATATTATTAGCTAATGGAATACAGTCAGAGAAGCTTACTTATAATGATATCTTCTTGCTTACTTACTATCATATTGGATGTGAACTGAGGAAAAAGGGGATTGTCCGTGAACTTGAATTTGAGAGAATAAAGAGAGAAAAATTCAATGAACTTGAAATTGACTATCACCCTATATCTGATACTAGTCAATCTGACAGTTGTAATAAAAACTTCTGTTTACGATTTGATGCGTATCTAGATAAAGTTAAAAGAGATACTACTTCTCCTTCCTGTATAGGAGTTGTGTAATGAATAATCTTAGAGATAAGTTATCACAAATGTCACAACGTATGATATTTACATACAAAGCCCCTGCTCCTTTACGTTTATATAAATTTGAAACTATTACACTTGATGATAATTCTTATCAGAGGGTATTTAATAAAGAAGACTACTTAGAATTTACAGGCATTATTATAGATATAAGTCCCCAAGAATTAAGGATGATTTATGACTCAAATTTATTTGACTTACAAGGACTCTCTAAACTTTATACAAGTGATGATATTATCTTCAATCTTCAAGATAGAATTTCTATAGGTGATAATTATTACGAAATAGTAAGTATTGACTCTTCTATTGGTTACCAAACACTAATTTTAAAGGATATTGTATGGAAATAGAGTTAGAGGTTGGTTGGTTTGGGGGCAGAGCTAATGTTGCACGCATGCATGAGATTGGCGCTAATAATTTACCAGTACGTAAACATTTAAGTGAAGTTGCTGCTAGTTGTGAGTTTAGAGAATATATCAGTAATGATTATATAAAAAATGAATTTAAACGTGATCCTAGATCT
This sequence comes from Borrelia puertoricensis, assembly GCF_023035875.1. NCBI lineage: Bacteria > Pseudomonadati > Spirochaetota > Spirochaetia > Spirochaetales > Borreliaceae > Borrelia > Borrelia puertoricensis. Next base: position 46,342 of record NZ_CP075388.1, on the reverse strand, counting down.
GGAATGAGTGCCATTGGAGAAGCATTTATAACTTATTATCAAAATTATGTATTGTCAAATAAAATCAAGCCTGAACTTAGTCCAAATACAATTAAGCAAAAACGAAAAAAAAGGTAGTGGTAATCCAGAAATTACTCTTGTTGATACTTCACGAATGCTAAATGAGATTAGTTATAAGGTGAATTGAGTGCTTATTGGGTTAGAGGTTATACTTATGCATATAATTAAAATACTAAATGACTTTAAAGAATATGCTCATGCTAAAAGTGAAAACATATGTAAGGTTATTAATACATATAATCATCCATATCTACTCTCTAATATAACTACGAGCGAACCTAATATTATTGCATTTAAATTTACATCTGAAGATGGCTTACTTGCTCACAACTCTCATTATGGTACTTTTTATGATAATATTTGTGAGTTTAATATTAACTTCCAAATATTTATTATCTCTCTTGTAATAAATTCAAATGACTATGATGCTTACAATAGAATGTTGACTTTATATAGTTTGCTTAAAGAATTTTTACATAACAGAGTAAATAAATACACAGTTAAGGACGCTCATGAACCTGACTACATAAAACATCTCAATATATATATACGTCCAACATCTAATATGCAAAATACAGGTCTCATTACTTTGGGAACAAAATGTAGTAACACTGCTTATAGCTCATCAGCTAGTTTTAAAGCTGGAATCCAAATATTTGAAAGGAAGGAGTAATACTTTGCCACAAGATACAATTAGTGTAAATTTAATTAGTAATAAAGTACATAACACAACAATAAACTATTATTCTCCGTTACTAGTTTATAAAACATTAAAAATTAATGTGAATAAAGATAGTGCAAATTATAAAGTCTTAAATCTTACAATAAATAACTATGAAAAGCAAATAGAAGCATTAGAAAAAGAAAATGGAAATGGACAAGATGAATTTACTAAAGAAAAAGAACTATTAAAGAATGCTATGTCTGATTTCTTTAACTCTCCCAGTGTAGCATTAAAATCTGCTATGCTCTTTATTTATAAAGATAAACCTGAGACTATTAAAACTTATCTTAAAACACACAGACACTCATTTGTTGTTCTAATTAATACTTATGATAAAGATAATAATGGTGATGATGGGCTAGTTGTATACAAAGATGATTACTTGAAATTCAAGATGCCAGATACTTTTTTTGTTTTTTCTACTAAAGAGAGTGAAATAAAAGAAATATTTAAAGATAAAAGCTCCCTAGAGAAAACAAATAATATAGCTATTTATAGTAATAAGCGAGATAATCTACATCTTAAATTTATAAGTCGATATTTATATGAAGCTTGTATGTTTCACAGTGTAAATCCATATGGCATGAATCTTGCTGCAAGACCACTTGTTGATGATGAAGTAATAACTAAACTTAGAGGTGCAAATATTAATTTTTATTCTTATCTTAACGAAACAGGTCTTGAGAGAGTATCAGCATTTAAAGAAGGAGTTGATCTTGCGGGAAATCCTATTGACCAGTTATTTACTTATCAATATATAAAACAAGAAGCAATAATTGAACTTATTAGAGTTTGGAATATTAATAATAGACAAAATAGTAAATTATCTAGGTTGCAATTATCTGGAGATAGAGATAATGCATATACATCAGCAATTGAATGCTTACTAAAGAGATATATAGAGAGAGGACTTATTGTAAGCTACTCAAACTTAAATATTATACTCTCACCATCACCACAACTTAAATTAGAACTAACTATTGATATTACTTATAACTACAGTATCAACTCTCTCTCTTTCATTATTACAACCAAAGATATAACTGATTACTTAAATAAACTCGAAAATTAAGGAGGAGATATGGGATTATATGATTTAAAGGAAGTTTATCTCTCTATCTCGGGAAGACAAATTAATAGTGGAAAATTAGAACTTACAAGTGAACCTACAACTAGAGCAGTAATTAGTAATGAAGATAGAGGAATGCCTGTTATCAGTCTTCGAGATCCCAAAACCATTACTTATATATTTAGTATTGAAGTAACACTTGGTAGTCATGATTACATATTACTAACTCAAATCTCTGATGACCAATTTTACAACATGAATGTAAGTAAAGAAGATAAAATGATGGATTTGGTATTTAATGATAGGATAACAACAAAAATAATCAGTAACTGTGCTGTATTTACTGAAGAACCATCAAGAAGTTACTCAGCAGAAGCAGAAAAAGTTACTTTTGAAATTAGAGCTATCAATTGCCAAAAAATAACACCTAAAAATTAAAGGACACACAATGATTACAAGATATAAAATGAACATATTAAGCAAAGATAAAACTTATGAATACCAAATAAAAGTATTACCTGTTTATACGTGGGACTCTATACTTGGATTTAATCAAGAAGAAGCTATAAATAAACTTAATGATGTTAAGTATTTGAAAGAAATAACTAATTTAATGATCAAACCCGGGTTTTTAGATGAGTTTTACGTAATACTGGATTACAATAGAGAATTCATAAGTTATTATAAAGATTATCTTATTGCTATTCTTTATTCTATAGAGTTTAATACATTTCATTTAGACTCAGAATTTAAAAAACCAGCCCTCCTTTTTCTTAAAGAATATGAGAATAATGTTGGTGATTTTGTTACTTTTAATTACATTACCGATGAATTTAATTATGAACATATAATTTCAAAACTTAAATCAAAGGCTAATAATGAAACATATAGATAAATTTGTTGAGAGTATTAATGCTACTCGTACTCGTTACTTTGCTTTAATTGACGATATAAAAAGACATAAATATTGGCTACCAATAATTACTGGTATTTGTTCTTACAGAGAAATTAAATGTATGACATACGATGAATTTATAGAAGTAAGCAATATTGCTGAAGCTAAGCTAGAGAAGGAAATTCTTGAACTGATTTTATCTAAATAAGGACACTTATGGATAATAAATTTACCATCAAATTTAAAGGTATACTCGATCATGCATCAACGAAAAAAACATTAGAGAGAGACATATCAAAATTAGAAGAGAACTTAAAACCCAAACTTTCTTCTCTCAAAAGTACTAAAGATATAATTAAAGCTAATTTAAAAGATAAAAATGCAGAACTTGCAAAACAAAATAAATATGAACGTTTAAGAGAGCGAGTAGAGAAATTTAGACTTACTGAGACTAAAAAGCTAATGAAGCAAGGACACAGCTTCGAAAAAGCTAAACGAGAAGCTTTTAAACGATCTACTATGTCTACTAAAGACTTACGTAATTTAGAATTTAAATCACTTAAAGAAAACTCTAAAATGCAACAAAATTTAATAAAAAAAAACAATTTGACTTCTAAAGTCATAATAGGAAGTGCAATTGGTAATATAATAGCTAGTTCCATTAAAGGTGCTTCCTCTAATATGTTTGCATTTGCAAAATCATCAGTAAAAGATGCTGCAGAAAGAAAACGAATAGGTACCCTAAACTCTAGAATTTTTAACTCAACTGAAAAAGGCAAATTATTAAATACTATATCGAGAATTAAAACATTTGAAAGGGGAAGAGAGAAGGAAGAATTCTTAAATAAAGCTGCTGTTATTAAAAGCACTCTTAATAATCTGGGAATGAATAATGAAACTAATATGAGAAAAGCAGTAGAACTTGCAGCTAAACTTAAAGCTAGTGGACTCTCATCAAGTGATGATGCTATCTCTTCAGTTGTTGATTTACTTCGTGGAGAAGGTGGTTCAATCTTTAATTTAATGAGTCAATTTGATAAATTTGGTAACAAGTATCTTGAACATGCTGAGCGTAAATGGCAACAGGATACTTTTCACGATATGGGTTCAAGAATAACTAAACTTGATGAAGTTTTAAGTGATTTTAACGAATTAAATCTCACAAATACTACAAGCTCTTATGACTCTGCAACAAGTAGTATGGATAAGATAGATGAAGAATTAAAAAAACTAACTGCGTCCACATTAACACCTTTAATGGATTTTTCCGCTAAAGCACTTAAAAAGATAAATGAATTTAACTTTCACAAAGATATCGTTGATCCTATAATAAACGGAATTAAAAGCATTTTTAGTTTAGATAGACTTATTGCAAGACTTAAATCAATATTGCCCTTATGGATGGGAGGAGATAGTGGTGAGAGCTTATCAAAAATTACTCATGAAGATAAATCTATTACTACTCCTCCCAGTGGTACTTAAAATAGGGAGACATTTATGCAACCTATGGAAATATTTCAAATTATTAAAGATACTGTAACACAAATATTTGCTTTATTTAGCACAGATAATTTTATTGTTCTCTTCCCAAGACCTGATCTTAAGGGACTTGGGTATTTGCCCCAATTATTCTTTATTAAACCTAAATTTGAACTTATAACTCGTACTTATAACACCACATGTTCCAAACGTCCTGTAATTAATTACTACTTAAGGAAAGCTGAATATGTAAGTTATAACCCTGTACTTACAGGAGAAGTTATTGCTTTAAATGGTGGTGTACTTACAAGTCTTTATAAGAATATGTTAGCTCCACTGAAATTAACTCCTTTTGGTAACTCACTACTTGAATTTGATAGTAATTTAGTTAAAGAACAACTGGCTGGTAGACTTCAAGCACAAGTTCCCTTTACTGCTTATAGTCCAACTTTTGGCATTAAAGAATTAGTTGTAATTACTTCCCTAACATTTAAAGATGTGCCTTTCATAGATGAAGTTGAGCTTAATCTTAACATGGAAGTTATTAAAACCTTTCATTTGGATAAATACAAAGGATAAGCTTGTGATATTACTTAAATATGATTTTAAGATTGAATTTTACTCTACTACTAGCTCAAATAAAAATATTACTGGTGATGCAACACCAGAATCTTCTCCTAAAATCATTATCAACACACAACATGGCATTTATGTTGATATCTCAATATCTAATGTTTATTCAAGTTACAATTTTGTAAGGGCAAAACAAGCCAAACTTGTTCTTTGGAATTTACACCTCGATTTCAACAATCATATACATGAAGGAGATATTGTAAAGATATACTATAAAAAATTTGCTCATGAAGACTCATTTACATTTATCATGGCAGGTTATCTGGGAGTCCCAATGAGCAGTGACTATCCTAGTGGTGATTTTAGCATAGAGCTTGAACTTCATTTAGCATCAAAGAGTAATTTCTTTAACCGAGAACTTGAAACAAAACAATTTAAAGGAATGACGGTCCAGGACGCTATAAACTTTGCCTTTCCGGGTAGAAATATAATCAATATGAGCACTAATGACAGACTTAAAATCATAGAAGAGCATATTTATGCTAGAACTCCAAAAGAATTTATAGAAAAATTATCTAAAAAATATATACAAAATGTTATTGCTGATGTTGGTAATGGAGTTGATTTGGTTGAATGTAATCTCATATTCACAAATCATCAATTAACCGGTCCTGATGCTCATTATGAGTCACTTGAAGATTATGGTCTTGAATTTATCCCAAAGCAAGAAATTACTATAGGCACTACTCTTAATATAAGACTTATATATTGGAGAGCAAAGCTTACTTATACTCATAAATTAAAAGTTGGTGACAGAGTATCATTTAGAGATTCTTTGGGGAATATAATAAAGAGCACGATTTGTGAAACTAGTGCTTCTCTAAGCAATTCTGGTGAGTGTTCACTTACCTTAAAGCTTTATGATGACATTAATCATCTAAAAATGAAATAAAGGAGAGGATATGAATTTTAATTATGAAATTTATAGAATGAATCAGAGCATGTCTGGTTCTGCTTTAACTCAAGAAGAGAGCAAAGAATGGATAGCTAACAATATATGCATATCAAAAATAGGAATTATAAAATCATTTAACAGCGATACTCAAGAAGGTATTGTAGAAATTGACGAATATAAAGGACTTGAGATTCACACTCGTAATATATCAAATATCAATCTAAGTCTTCACAAAGATGACAGAGTAGTACTTCTTCAATCAAACATTAATCTATTTAATACAGATGACAATATATATTTTGATAAACATCATTTTTATATATTAAGTGCAATTGACCCTAAGCATCTTAAAATATATGCTAAACATAAGTTGGATATACGTAATGAGATAACTAGTCTTAAAGACATCTTAGAGGCAATAGTAAATGCTATTAATAACTTAAGAATTATAGGAAATTCAAGCATTGATTACTCTTCTCTCTCTTACTATACATCAAAAATAAATAGCAAAATTAATAATTTATTTAATTAGTTTTTTAATATTTTTGTTATACATTTCCTTTAAGTTAAAGGTTAAAGATTGATTTACATAGGTTAGTATGGATTTAAAGGTTGATTTGCAGTTTAATTTAGTATCAGGCTCAGACTTACAGATTGCTGATGGAATAGAAGAGCAAAAACAAAGATTATTTATTTTCCTTAAAACCCCTAAAGGAAGTCTTGCTCTAAATCCAACATGGGGATTTGATTATACACATATCCTTAAATTATGTAAGCTTGGCACTCTAGATCAAATTAAATATTATCTCTACTCTGTTGCCCAAGAACTGGACATTGATCTTACTGGAGTTAACATTAATATAAACTCAAAAATATTACAAATTACTCTCTATTTTCCTGGTGATTCTTTTCAAACGGAGATTTGCATATGAGTATTGCTTTTGATAATAATTTCGGCATTCTAAAACAAAATATCTCACAAATAATTAACACAAAGAGAGAATATTTAAAACAAACACACGGTATTGTGATAAAAGATGACCCATCATCCATTTACAACATCATAGCTGCTTCTCTTGCTACAGTTGAGGAACAAATAATTAATGAACTTAACATTTTTATGGATAAACTTAAACCACAAGGTGAGTATTGGAAGGCTATAGAGTCTCATATAAGTGTTAAAAGCACCACTCATGAAGCATTAAGAAATGCTATACTGAACTTACCGAATGTAAAATACGTTAACATTGTAAGCACAGCAGGAAAAGCTAATATTTATCTTATTGTTAATGATACCATCTTAAACGACTCTAAGAACACAATTAAAGATTCTACATTCAAAGCAAACCTTTGGGAAGTACTTTATAGCACTATTCCTAGTGGAACTATCTTAGAAGGTGATATTGATATTGATGGAATAAATAGCCACAATCAAGTTAAATCTTATAAAGTTTCTCTAGGAAAGACTAAATATATCTATCTTAAAGTAAAATACAAACTTGACCTTAAAAATCACATTTATCTCAATATCGACATGCAAATAAGAGAAATATACAGGAGAATTATCAATAATAATTACTCTGACATGGGAATTAGTTTTGAATATCAAGATTTTACTGCTCCGGTTAATGAGATAAAAGGCATTCAAGAACTTAAAATTAATGCCTGCATTAAAGACAATCCTGAGACAAGTATAAGTAACATTAGCGCAAGTGATTTTAAAGAGAATCAAGATATTGAAATCAGTCCATCAGAAATACTTAACTTCAGTCTCACTGAGAGACTACTTATTGATATTCAAACTTAAGGAGATATATTGAGCATACCAGGTTTTCTTCATAAAACACAAATAGAAAAATTTATACGTTCAGAATTAGATTATGCAAATAAAATACTTGCTGAAATTAAGAGCTTAAATTCTAATTTCTCTGGTATTATTGCTAGTAACTATCTATCTTCTCATTTTATTGCTGTCTGGTTATCAAACGTATTTAAAACTTTTCACTATAAAAGTCGCCCATTAAAAGAGCTTGCAAGCAATATTGACAGCGTCATTTTTGCTTTAAGACATATTGGTACTGATGAGTCATTTATTAGATTATTTAAAGCTTTTCTTAATGTTGATATTGAAATTACAACACCAGAAGCTGGAGTTATTAGTATTAAATTACTTGGAAGTATAAAAACTAATTTTATATCATATATTACTCCTAGTACTGCTGTTGGAGTAAAACCCAAACGTATACGCTTACGTCAATCAAAACAAGGATACGAAGATAAATATAAAACACTAGCATTCAATTTTATTCCTAAAGGATATTCTCATTCAATTTATGCTTTTATTAAAGGCATGATTCCTATAGGAAGAAAACTTAAAATTATTGACAATCAAAATATAGAAGTTGTTTCTTTTAACTAATGGAGGTATCATTTGTCAACAGATGAGAGACTTTTAATGGACGAGAATGAATTTATACAAATTAAAGATTTAAATAGGGTAAATGATATAAAAAATAGTGATTTACTTTTATTAGATGATGGTGTTGCAAGTTGTAATGCAATTACTTATGAAAACTTCCTTCAAAAGACTAAAGATAAAACGTTTAAAGGAGAAGGATTATCTTATTTTAAGGAAGTAATTAAAGACACTATTGCAACAGAACTTGCTGAGAATAGTGAATTTACAGATAAACTTTACTCTAAACTACTAAGCAAACTTATGAATAATGACTCAAGTTATAAGAGTAATTTATCTAGCTATATCAGAAGTGATCTTACAAGTAATATGAGTTCTTATTCGCATTTCTCTAGTTCAGACAAATTTGTTACTATATCAAGTTATAACTCGCTACAAAAAACTACAATACCAGAATATTTAACAGGCATTCCTTCAAGTTTTAGTTTATCAAGAGAGAGAAGCTCTAGTTCTTATATTTATGAATCCTCTCTTAGAAGTAAGTCTTACTTACTAGATATGACATCTGAGTACAGCAACGAAGATGTTAAACTTATATTTTATAAAAGTGATGATGATAAGCCTATTTATTTAGATATATATCTTGACGTAACAATTAATGCTGGTGGTAGCAAATATACAAAAAAAGTATCTGTTAAATATTCTGATGAATCACAAACATCAATAATATACTATAATAGTGCCAAAAATGCTTACATAGACACTGTAGTACCACTATTTAGAGGATGGTACATACAAAAATATAGATATCTAAGCGGAAATCGTGTTCCGGTTTTAGTAAAACTGTAATTTTACTTTGTAAAACTTAATAAATTATTAGTTTTTGGTACTTTTTGTAATATACTTTATTTATCTTTTTTATGTGAGGTTACAAGGTTAATGGATCATTTCACTTTAACTAAATTGTCTGAAATATCAGAACTTTTAATTAATATCAATGAAATTAAATTAATTGTCATTGCCACTTTTATTTTAGGTATAGGACTTATCTTTAAACCGGTAATTAAAGATATCATAAGTTTATTAGCAACTAAATTTAAAAGAAAGCATAAAGGAAAGGATTAATCAATGACTCTTGACATTAGTTCATTAAATACTGCTTTAAATGCAATAGAAACATTATTTAGTACACTGTCTAATTTTGAAGATGGCTCTTTTAACGTGAATGCTCATAAAATATTTATGCTACTTAATGAAGTTTACACAGAATACAGAATTATTTTCACTAAAAACATGGAAAGATTAGAGAATGCATTAACGCCCCAAATCCAAGAAGCATTAACTCCTATTAATAACAAAATACAAGAATTTATAGAAAAGGTTAATAATAATCCTGAAAACATGAGATTGCCAAAATGGGAAGGAACAAAAGAATCATATTCAAAGGAGTTATAAATTGAATTTAACTACTGCAAAATTAAGTATAGATATACTAAACAAATTTACGGAACTGCTAAAACAAGACTCAAATACCAACACACAAAAATACATTAATATCTTTAGCAAAGTAGTAAATTACTTTTATTCTATGTACAGGGATAATTTAATTAAAAGGGAACAAGCTGAAAGCACGAAAATACTATCTCAATTTGATGACATTTTAAGAATTAATTTAGAGATAATAGATAGTTCTAATGAACATTTAAGTAAAGAGAATACAAAACGCATTGCTTCACTACGTTTAAAGAGAAATAAGCTTATGGAAGCTTATATTAATAAGCTTAAAGAAGAGGACAGAAATAATGAATAGACTATTTAAAGTTATTTTCATTTGTGCTATTACTCTAATTATGAATTGCACAACCATTGCTTCCTTAACTAAAGAACCAACTATGCCAGATGATTCTAATTTAGAATCAATAAGTAAATACGAATCTGAACTCTCAAAATACGTACTTTATTTACAAGGATTTTTAGTTGATGCTAAGAAAAAAATGAAAAACAAAGATTTTCCCAAATTTTTTTTTTTGATGCAAGCAAATTAAAATCAGAACATACAATCAAAGCATTAAACTTTAATATCTCCCTACTGCAAGAATATATCTCTCAAACAAAACCTATTGCTGAAGATGTATATAAAAGATATACGAAATTAAAATAATTTTAATGAGTAAGCCCCTATTGGGGCTTATCTTTTATGCAGTTCTAAACAAACAATCAAATTCCTTATCAGTAGATAAGTGCCCAAATAATTTCAGTGGACTATTTCCAAGCTTATCTAAATCAAAAGCTAAAAATATATCAAATTTTTCTATCTTTTCTGGGTCTCTACTACTTTTACTAAAATACTCTTTTATCAAATTACACCAATACTGTATACTCTTTAATGTTTTATTTTTATTAAAGTATTCAAGTATACTCGAATCATCTCCAACTTGAATAGATTTAAGATAAGAATTTATCTCTTCTAAACTGTTAAATGGTTTATTAAGAACAAATTTATGCATGTTACGTGCTGCTATGAGTAGATTTTTATAATACTTAAACTTATTTGTCTCTACATTGCTCTTAGATTTAGATTGGTCAGTATGAACAGTGTTTTTATCCTCTACATTATTTCCTGATATATTTACTTGTGTATTCCCATCATTGTTTTTGGCAAAAGCTTTAACTCTCTCTCTATTATTTTCTAGCTCGGGTAATGATGAACTAGCATCAGTGTCAACTTCACTCTCTATTGATAGGTATCCTACAAGAGCATATCTTTTATGATATGTTATGCATGAACCTACAAGTTGCGATAAAGTATTTTGATTCTTGGCGCCTAGAGAAGAAAATTCTTCTGTGTAAATTGGAGTATCAAATGACTCACAGTACCCACTACTTGGACTGTAAAATGTTGTTGTAATAACATTAATTGTATTATTTCCCACAACTTTAAATGTTGGACATTGCAGGAAATCAATATCTAAATTGTTACTCTTTATAACATTCTTTATCTCTCTGATTATCTCATTGAAATTTTGATATTTATACCCATATCCATTAAGATTCTTAGCAACACCACTTAAATTCATACGTAGACTGTATAGAGATTTTAGAAAGTTTACCCTTGCTTGATTCTCATCAGTTACTAAAGCTTGATTATTTACTCTTATATCTGTTACTTTTCCCTTTTGTTTACCCAGTTTCTTAACTGCTCTGCGCATTCTAGTTCTTGTATGTTGATTTTTAGTTTTTGTCATATTTAAACTCCTTTTGTTCTTCTTTATAAATAAAATAATATAACAAAAAAACTATTTTTGTCAATTTATCAATAAAAATTTATAAATACAATAACTTAAATATGGAATTAATGTATAAAACTACCTAACAAAAAATTAGAGTTTAATTAAAAACTCTTAATAGAATACTTAACTAAACTCTAACGTCTCTAACATGAAAGAACAAAAGGTAGTTCACAATGAACAATACCTAATAACGGATTATATTACTTTTTCAAACAAAATTCAATTAATATTATCAAATACTAAATATTTATTACTTATTAGATAAACCCAGTTCAAAATTTTACAAGAACAATTTATTATTCAAGTGAACTCATTTCTTCTTTTTAATATTCATAATTAAAATTATTATTATTATGTAATAAGACGAAATCTACTACTTCCTTTATAATCCCTTTACTTATTATCCCTTAAATTCTTTATATTCTTTCATAACTTCTTCTAGTAAGTCCTTTTTGTCTCTAAATAATTTATCCATTAAAAACCCTGTAAACTTAGCATTTTTTTTATAAAAATCATAACTATCCTGATTTTTAAGCTGAAATCTTAAGGGTTTTATTGGATTTTGTCTTGACTTCTTTATTGTTTTAGTTTCCTTATTCCTTAGTATGACTAATGTTTCTAATATTCCATTTTTTATCAAAAATTCTTCTTCTATAATTCCTTCTTCTATTGCATTAGCAATCTTTAAATAATTGTAAACTTGGGCTCTTGCAAGTCTAAAATCTTTAGAAAAAGCATCAAAACTTTTATAACCATCTAACTTATAATACTGATTATCTTTTATTTCTTTTAAAATTTTCAATGTTTCTAGTTTACAATAAATTTCTTTTTTAGAATTAATTTTTAATTTTTCTTTTAAAGAATTGTAATAATTTAATGCACCATCATTAATAACATAACTTCCATTATCCTTTAAAACCCTTTTATTTATCTTTATATCCATTCCAAACTCCTTTTTAATAAATCGTCTAATAATTAGACGATTTATATTTTCTTTTAAAAAACTTTCTAAAATGCTTTCATATTCTTTTATATAATCTTTACTTAAATCAAAAATATTGTTCTCTGCAATTCTCCTATTTAAGTCTTCTCTTTCCGATATTATCCCTAAAAATCTGTCACTTTTGTTTAAAATCTCAAACAATGCTTTATGCGTTTTGTTTTTTTTAAATCTTGTTATTATCAAAAATATAGGTAAAGCTAACTTTAATTTTTGCATAAAAAAATTAAATAAATCTAAACTTTCAACTGCCCACTTCTCAGCCGTCATTGGAACTATTACATAATCACTACATATAAGTGCATTTCTTAATGTAATGTCTAAACTAGGATTTGTATCAATAACCATATAATCATATTCAAAACATAAAGTACCTAAACTAGTTTTTAATAAAATATCTTTACATTCAATTTTTTCTTCATTAAAATTATGTAAAGTTAAGTAACTAGGAATTAAATCAAGGTTATTATCTATATTAATGATAGAACTCTCAATATCTATGTTTTCTTTTAAAATCTCATAAATATTAAATTTAGTTAAATTAACATTAAGTTTTTCTATCTTTTCATAAAAATAACTAGTTGTTGATGCTTGTGTATCCATATCGATTAGTAAAACTTTGCACTTTTGAGCCAATAATGTTGCAAGTATGATTGAGCTTGTACTTTTTCCAACTCCACCTTTAATTGATGCGATTGTAATTATTTTAGGCTTTTTTCTATCCATTTAGTTATAAGACCTCCTCCTGGTAACTTCTTCCCGTAAAATTCATATACTTCTTTCTCTAAAGTCAAAAGTGTTGTTATTAAAGAACTGTAATATTTTGTATCGAACTTCTCTTTTTTAAGTAAACGAGATATCCCTTTAAGGTAACAACAAACACTACCCTTTTTAAATCTAAATTCTATGTAATAAACTTTTGAAAATGTAGATGTTTTTATTACTCCATTTTCTTCATATTTCATAACAATATTTTTTATTGGTTTTCTGTATCTATAAAAAATTCCTAAAAATTTGTCTCCTTCCTTTATAGGAAATAAATGGAAATATTCTATCTTGTTTTGATTAAACAGTCCTCTAAATGAAATAAAAAACATACTTTTTATACTTTTATAAATCCCAAATTTGTATAAATCTTCCATGATTTTAGTGTGATATATTTTTCTACCTTCAATCTCTTCTATCTTAATAAAAAGAAGTTTTTCTTCCTTTGGAATTAACCTTATATTTTTTCTTCTCTACATTTTCTATTACATCATTCATAACAAGTCCTTTAATTAATAACCTGTTTAAATTCATTATCATTCAGGTATTTTTGATCATTCTTTATTAAATCTAAAAAATCATAGTAATACTGATTATTAAATACTTTTCCATAATCTAACCTTTCCTGTTTACCCAAATATTCTTTCAATAATGGTATAAACATTTCAATTCTTACTTTATGCTTTAATTGATCAATGAGTATGCTAAAGATGTTGTCCCTAATATCTCTTTTATCTTTCTTAGTATTTGATTTAACACGCTCAACTGACTTCTTAAGTTTTCCTATTATCTTTTTTAAATCACTGTATTTATTTTTTTCTATGATAAAGTGGGGTTTGTTCTTATATTGTTCATATACATTTTGTATTTGGTTCTCTAATTGTTTACTGTCATATCCCTCATTCTTTAGATTGGCTTTTGTTTCATCTAGTATCTTACTTAATTCTTTTTGTTTGCTTTTAAGTTTATTGTTATTTGATTTAATCCTGTCTATGTGTTTATACACATTATTTTCAGCTGTTTTGATGGCTTTAAATGATTGAATCTTAAAATCTTTGTCCACTTCTAAATCTAAAATAGAGAGAAAAGCATTTGATTTAAAATTGCATTTCTTAGCGTACTTTTCTACTTGTAATTTTTCTATAGATTTTATGTTGTTTTTATCTTCTTCTTTATTATTATAGATATTATTAAAACACTCCGCTTTTTCTACACTCCCCTTTTTATTACATTTTTTTTTAAGTAGCTATTTACACGGTTTTTGTGTCTTTCTTCTTTTTATCTCTAAAGTGTTTATTGATTATAAGGTGACATTCTTTTTTAGAGTATTTAAGTTTGTAATGAACTTCAGTTCCCATGTTAACACCCAAGTGTTTGTGATAATTAATTGTTACTTTAAATACTTTTTCTAATTTATAAAGATATTTTTGAAGTGTTTTAAGAGTAGTTTCTTTATGACCATTGCGTTTTAAGTTTCCATTAAAGTAGTAAAGTAGATTGCTTTGTGTGTATTTTTTATGTTTATTATTGATATAATCAATTGTTGATATTGCTACTATTAGTTTGTGTTGGTATTTATTGTGGCATTGTGTATCAAGCTTTATAGCTTGTTTATTCCCCATTATTAAACTCCTTTTGTTCTTATTACTGTTAATAATAACCCAATTATTAGTAATAAGTAAATCATTAGTTAGTAAAAAATAAAATATTTTGTTAGATTAACAAAAAAATATATCAAAAGTTTTGACAAAAACAATTTTTGTTATATTATTTTATTTATAAAGAAGAACAAAAGGAGTTTAATATGACAAATATGACAAAAACAAATGAACAAAAATTAGAGGTGGGGATGCAACAATTTGATTTGTACAGGCAAATGGTATTTAAGGGTTTTGAATCTTTTGCATATCAAAGTCAAGAAAATCTTAAAGGTAAACAAAAACAGTTAAGTAAAATAAATAAGGTAGGACGTAAATTACCAAAAATTGGTAAGAATGAGTATTTCAAGTTTAATAGTAAGGTTGACTTTAGTATGCAAAGAAGAGCTTTACACAGGGTAGGAGCTAGTGAAGTTGGTAGTCTGTTTATGGGAGCTGATTATTTAGAAGAGATGTTTATCGTAAGAATTCTTAAATCTATAGGAAGGGAAATGCCTTTTGAAGATAATTTGAGTATTAAAAAAGGAAAGGCTTTAGAGAATTTAATAATTGACGAATTTGTAAAAATTTATGATAAGAATATTCATATATTACATAAAAATAAATATTCAAACGGTATTGATAAATATAATTACTTTAAAAAAGTTGGTAAGAGTGATTGTTTAGTTGGTGCTACAATTGATGCTTGGTTTGTTAACGGGGAAGGTGATGCTGAACTTTTAGAGATAAAATGCAGCGATTCATTTCAAATACAATGCGGTGCTTCTGAATATAATAGAATTGGTAATTTTCTAGATAATAAATATTTCTTTAAGTATTACGTACAAGTACAGATGCAACTCTTATGTACAGGATTAAAAAAAGGAAACTTATTCTTTTTATATTGGTGGAGATACTACAAACTGTGTTATTGAAAGAATTTATAACAAAAGAGCTATGTGATGTAGATTTTAAGCCCAATTTTAGAATTTGTAAAAATGATCAACAAGAGATTGATGAAGACAAGTACGGATTTAAGTAGACGTTTAGATGAGATTAATGCATTGCAATCTGAAATTGACAAAGTGAAAGAAGAGACTTAAAAGGCTCGAGCGTTAGTTTACAATATGTTGTTTTCAACTTTTCACTTTTAAGTAAATAATAAATTCCTTGAATATAACAAAAGATACTACCTTTTTTAAATCTAAACTCTATATAGTAAGCTTTGAATACTATAGGCTTAACTGTCTCCATGAGCTTTGTCATATCTTCTTCAATATTTAAGAATTATAGGTTTTTCTGTAATCCATAGTAAATGCCAAAAAATTTATCATCGGCTTGCTTTTTTAAACCAAATAAACTAAATCGACCTTTTTTATCGATATCGATGCCAACCTCT
Organism: Borrelia puertoricensis; assembly: GCF_023035875.1. Lineage (NCBI taxonomy): Bacteria > Pseudomonadati > Spirochaetota > Spirochaetia > Spirochaetales > Borreliaceae > Borrelia > Borrelia puertoricensis. The sequence continues at coordinate 30,080 of NZ_CP075388.1, read as the reverse complement.
TAAAGCGATAAAGAACCTACCGGTTCTTCTTGACTAATTCCAAAGAGTAAAAATATCTGTACAATACCTTTGTATAATAGATTGTTCTAGTACCTTTTCTTTCTATTTTAGAAAAAAGTTATTTGACCTTTCTTTGTTCTCGATTCGATTTTTTTCTCTTTTCTTCAGTATTTTCATTGTACTTTCATCCTTTTTCCTTTAGTTTAGTGTTGGTCTTTTTAATCCTCATTGTCAGATTTTTTAATTTTTAGGGCCCAACCATTCTTTTGTTCGTATTACGCTATCTTCATATCTTTTTTTTTGTTTACATTTTCTTCTATTTTGTCTAAAAATCTCATTGTTTTCCATTTAGACACATTTTTTATTAGATAATCTGTATTGTTTATTATCTTACTTTTACTTTCTTTTTCTATTTTTTCTTTATTATTTATATATTTATTATTAGTTATATTATGACTGACATTTTTAGTTGCATTTTTAGATTTAAAAATTTTAAACCTCCTATTTTTGAAATATTTTTTTTGTGTTTCTTTTGTAAATATGAATACTTTATTAACATCATGTTCGGTGATTTCTTGTTGAGCTTTAAGCAGTCTTTTTAAGTTATTAATGCTGTATTTAGTTATTGTATATCTTATGTATGAGCCATTTCCTTCACCTAGTCTTAATAAAGTTTTTTTAATAATGCCTTTATTGCATAGGAATGCCAAATCTTTTCTTAAAGTTCTAAGTGTAATTTGTTTAAGACTATCTTTAAGTAGAAAAATGTTTAATGTATTTAGAATGAATGTTTGATTATACTTGATTGCATTCTTTTGAAAATATCTAAGTATTGATAGTATTTTATAATATCTATTGTGATATTCCTTTAATGGTTTTGAATAGGTTTTAACCTCAAGGTTTGTATTTATCATTTATTTGCTCCTAATTGTATTTATAATCATGCTCATGATACATAAGTTCTATTGAAAAGTAAATACAATTTTTGTTTTTTGTTTAATAAAAGTTTTTCTATATATAATTTAACAAAAAAATATAACAAAAATTGTTTTTGTCAAAAAATTTTTGTTATATTATTTTTTTATAGATAACTCAATTAGGAGATTAAATATGACAAAAACAAATGAACAAAAATCAGAGGAGGGGATGCAACAATTTGATTTGTACAGGCAAATGGTATTTAAGGGTTTTGAATCATTTGCATATCAGAGTCAAGAAAATCTTAAAGGTAAACAAAAACAGTTAAGTAAAATAAGTAGAGTTGGACGTAAATTACCAAAAATTGGTAAGAATGAGTATTTTAAGTTTAATAGTAAGGTTGACTTTAGTGTGCAAAGAGAATCGTTAAAGCGTATGGGAGCTAGTGAAGTTGGAAGCATGTTTATTGGAGCTGATTCTTTAGAGAAATTAATGCTAGAGCGAGTACTTAAAGCTATAGGAAGAGAAATACCATTTGAAGATAATTTGAGCATGAGAAAGGGAAAGATATTAGAATCTTTAGGATTTGATGAATTTGTTCGTATGAATGTGGATAATATTGAGGTGTTACATAAAAATAAATATGCAAATGGTATTGACAAATATAATTACTTTAAAAAAGTTGAGGGCTGTGAGACATTAGTTGGTTCAACAATTGATGGATGGTTTGTAAATATTGCTGGAGAAGCCGAGTTACTTGAGATCAAAATTAGTGATAATTTTTACTTAAAAAATGCAGCTATTGAATACAACAAGACTGGTAATTTTTTAGAAGATAAATATTTCTTCAAGTATTATGTTCAAGTACAAATGCAGCTACTGTGTACAGGTTTAGATAAGGGAAATTTATTTTTTATCATAGGTGGAGAAGCTATAAACTGTGTAATTGATAAGAGTGATGATTTTATTAGTTATATAATGACTGAAGTTTCAAGATTTAGGGGGGAAGTTAGTAGTATTGCCCAGTCTTTAAAGTTCAAGAGTGATATTGATATTAAAAATATTGATTTAGACGAGCTTAGTGATATTATAAGCAGGGAGGGTTTTTGAAAAATAATTTTGTATATGAAGAGCTATGTGATGTAGATTTTAAGTTCTGAATTTTTAGAATTTGTAAAATCAAGTCAACTTGAGATTGATGAAGACAAAATTTTGGATTTAAGGAGATGTCTATTTAGAGGAGATTAATGCATTGCAATCTGAAATTGACAAAGTAGAAGAGGATACTAAAAAGGCTCAGGCGTTAGAGTTTGTCTAGGTTAACCAAACCTATTAAAGATAAACTTAAATTTCAAATAGATGATCTTTATCGTAAATTTTCTTTAAATGAACATATATAAATTATAACTTTGATGGGAATAGGTTCTCTTTAGATATGAGTAAGAGAGCTATTAAGGATAGGTTTAAGTTTTTAAGCTGTGTTATAGACTTTACTTTTAGTAGTAATTCAAATGAATGGTCTACACCTATTTTAAAAGCTGTTTAAGGGGACCTTTATGAGATTTATGTTTATGGTTTTATTTGTAGTAATTACTTACAAGATTTTAAAATTTTTATGTAAGTTTGGTGTGAGAAGTATAAAGAATCTCGTTCAAGCTTATTATGCAAGAAGAGAATTTTTAGAAAATCTTGAGAGACTTGATTGTGATTTAAGACGTATGGAACTTTTAAGTAGGCTTCGTGATGAGGAGAGTTCTGGTGTTTGATATTAACTTGTTAAGTATGTCTGGTCGTTTAACAAGAAACTGTGAGGTTATTTATACTAGTAATAGTTTTCCTATATTAAAATTTACACTAGCTAATAATAGAGGTGTAAAGAAGAATAACTGTGTGACAAGACAGGCTCAATTTTTTGACTGTGTGATTTTTGGAGCTAGAGCTGAGAGTCTTGCTGCTTTACTTAAACGAGGGGTTCAAGTTGTACTTAGTGGAGCCCTATCTTATTCAAGTTGGAATGATAAGCGTACAGGTGAGGGTAAGAGTAAATACAGTATTTTGGTAAATGATATTTGCGTCTTAAACTCATCAATGTAAAACACAAGATGTTAATGAGAATAAGCTTGAAGATGAGTTTTATGAAGATATTCCTTTTTAATAGCTATATTTAAGGTTAAGGGGAAGTAGGGGTGGTAGTTTCAAAAGGGATAAAGATTGTAAGTTGGAGATTATAGTATGAGAATAACGCAAAATAATCCAAATTTAGTCTCAGCAGTACGTCAGTGGGGATGTTACTTTTTATCTCTTCATTATTACGTATCAGTTTTTAAAAAGTTGCAGTTTAGTGTTCTTGATATAAATAGGAATTATCATAACTTTGTTAAGTCAGGGTGTATGAGAAGTAATTGTTATATTCTAAATCCATGCGCTGTACTGAGACGGTTTGATATCAGTGCAAGTGTGAGGTGGGAGGGCCCTGCTTACAGATGTTTAGATGGAGAATTTGAGATAAGTGAAGTTAAAATTAAAAATACACCAGGATATCATTTTATAGCAACTAATTTGTCTTCTGTGCTTTATGATTCACTCTCTCTTAAAGAGCGAGGAATTGGAGTATAATGTTACGTCTAAACGTGAATGTTTAGAAAAATATGAAATCTACTAGGGGGCTGGTTTTTTTTTTTTAGGGTAATAAAATAAGGAAGAGACTCTCCGGTCTGCTTGAACGGAAATTTTTAAAATGCAGTAAAGAGAAAGTAGAAAAGTTTAGAGTTGTTAATAATGAAATATTTGTATAAATAAGCTGTATTTATTATACATAATATTTTTGTAAAAAAAATAGATATTTAGCAAAATAAAATTATTTCAAGCTAGTTTTGATATCTTTGTAAGCCTGTATTTTACTTGCACTTGAGAGACCATAAACATTATCAATCTCAGAAGTAGATGAATATTTCATAAGTTCTTTTATTTGGAATGAATTATATCCTCTTGACTTTAGTGATGCTATAAATATATTTCGACATATATGAAGAGATTTTCGTTGTTTAAATCCTCCCTTAATGAGTAATTCCTTAAATTTTTCGGTAATCTTGTTTATATTAATTTTATTGTCACGAAATTTAAGTTTACTTTTTTGAAATAGATATGTACGTCTTGATATGCCTTTTCCTTTAGATAAAAATAAGTTTTGATGGGCCCGCATTATAGAGTTAAATTCAGATTTACTAATGACTACTTCTCTTATGCAGATATTGCTTCTCTTTTTTGCTACATTAACACGCAGGCTATAAAATACTTCACCATTACTACCTTTTTCTTTTGATATCTGGTCAAGTTTTACATTTTGTACCTCAACACCCCTACAACCAGTAACTGAGAGTAAGTGTACAAACCATCCTGAAATGGGGTCTAGACTTTTAAGTCTCTCTATAGAGCGTTTTACTAGTCTAATTGTCTTGTCATTTAGATAAAATCTTAAAGTGTTGGGATAATTTTTAGTATGTATAGATTTGCCTTTTAGAAGGATTGGTAATTAACAACAGTTCTTCTCTTAAGCGTTCATTTTGCATTTCTAATTCTTTAATTTTTTAGTTAAGATTTCAGTTAATTAAATGTTTCCCTTTCATGTAATTTCAAAGTTAACTAAACATTATAAAAATTGATAAAATTAGTTATAAAAATATTAGCAAATACTTACACGTAGAGTCAATTTTTAAAGGTCACCATTGTATAGAAAATATGCTCTTATAGGGCATATTTGTAATAAATAGAAAGGATGTTTTTTTGAGATATTTAGGGAATATAACTAGCATTCTTTCCATTGTTATTAACAAATACTTATAATTTTACTTTCCATATCCTTTATTTGCCTACTCAGTAGCTTTCAACTTTGCAATGATGGATTTTTTAGTACAAAATTTAAATTCTCTATTTCTGTTAACTTAAAGTTTACTTTTATAGTTACTCTTACCATTTTTATAACGAGTTTAATTTATTTTCTATTACACATCTTTATCTAGAATTTTTGTTGTCTTATTCTCTTAAATCTTTCTTTTTTAAATCCCTATCTCGTCTTAACTTTCATCCTTAGTTATTAGAGTTTTATTTAACCCCCTGCTCCTGTCCACAAGTGCTTGATGCTTGGTTTTTAAAATTATCTAAGTTTTCACCACCATTAAGAGCACCCTTTACTACTTGTTTAAAAGTTTCTTTTTGCTGGCTAGCATTCTCACCTGTGCATTTTGCAAGTTCAGTATTTATGTGATCAAGTGCTTCCTTTATTTTAGATTCATCATGACTTAAAATTTTGTTGAAAATAGAATCATTACCTAAAGCCTCTTTTAAAAAGTCTAGGTTTGTTTTTTGAGTTTCATTTAGCTTTTCTCTTAATGCGTCTTCAGGTGTTTTTTGTACTTCTGATTGTTCTTCGAAGTTTCTTTTAACTCTACTCTTAGGTGTAGCATTTCCATGCTCATATTCACAACTACTAATTAGTAATAATAAAATCAAAATAAAATTAATTTTATTCATATAAATCCCCTTATCTTTTTTGTTTTAAAAATATATCTCTATTTACATATCTTTAATGTACATTTACGTATAAGTATTAATTGTTTTTGTAAAATTTATTGTTTTGTTATAAATTTTATGTTAAATATATTTTTGTTAACCTATTAGTTAACTTATATTAAAAGGTATGAATAGGGTAAAGAAATCGTTTGATGATTATGTTGTGTATTTTAGAGAAGGGAAGCTTAATGACGCTGGTATAGCAAAAGAGCTTGGAGTTAGTCGTGTTAATGTAGGAAAGATGAGACGCAAATGGGAAGCGCTTAAGGATGACCCTGAGTATATTACTGGTGCTGCTAAGCTTACTATTTGTGAAGATACTTTAAATAATATCTTATTTCATGCATCACAAAGTACAGCCCAGGCGCGTGATCTTAAAAGTCAGTTTAGTATGGCTAAAAGTATGTTGGGACTAGAATTTATAAATTCATTTAGTCGTTATTTAGAGTTAGAACTTAAAACTCATAATTACAAAATAGAAGAACTCGAGTCTCAAATTAGCAATCTTTACAAGAAGACTTTAAGTAAAAAAGTTGCACATTCAGAAGAAGAGAGTCGTGAGCTTGAAGAGTTAAAACTTAAACTCGATGAGCTTAAAAGGGAGAGAGAACTTAAGAAGATGTCACTATGTTACAAGACAATGCTAAAGCTTAAAGCTACTGATACAGATGTGCGCTCTAAATTACAAATTTAAAGGATATGGTAATGGATATATATAAGCTGCCTATATTTAAAGAAATGCAGCGAGAGTACAAGCGTGATTTTGGTATTGATATAATGGATTTTATTAAGCCTAAAGCATTGGAGGTTGATTTTAAAGGGTTTGAAAGTAAATATTTAACTAAAAAACAACTTAAAGTAGTACGTAATATCGAGAAGAATAATCAAAGTAAAATTATCCTCTCAGGTGGGATTGCTAGTGGTAAAACATTTCTAGCATGTTATCTATTCTTAAAAATACTGCTTACAAATAGGAATGTGTATAAAAGAAATACTAATAATTTTATAATAGGAAATTCCCAAAAATCATTAGAGGTTAATGTTATGAGTGAGTTAGAAGATATTGCTAGTATGCTTAAAATACCCTTTAGGCCAAAATTTTCTAATACATCATATTTTGAAATAGACTCACTAAGAGTTAATTTGTATGGTGGTGATAGGGCAAGTGATTTTGAGCGGTTTAGAGGGTCTAATTCGGCGCTTATTTACGTTAATGAAGCTACTACACTGCATAAAGAAACATTAATAGAATGTTTAAAAAGGCTTAGAGTAGGAATGCAGGCAATTATATTTGATACCAATCCAGATAGTCCTGAACATTTCTTTAAGCTTGATTATATTGATAATACAAAAATTTACTCTACATATAACTTTACAACATATGATAATGAATTAATTTCTCGAGGATTTTATTAAAACCCAAGAAGAGATTTACAAGGACATTCCAACATATAAGGCAAGGGTTCTACTTGGAGAATGGGTCCCGTCCTGTGATGCGATATTTACTAATGTTAATCTTACAAGTAAGCATGAATTTATATCCCCAATAGCATATTTAGATCCTGCATATAGTATAGGAGGAGATAATACAGCCCTTTGTGTTTTGGAGCGAGTAGATCAAAGTTATTATGCATTTATTTTTCAAGAAAAGTTACCAGTAGGTGATCCTAAAATGTTAAATACAATTAAAACTATACTTACAAATCTTAATGTACACAAACTATATGTTGAAGATAGGGATAACGTTTCTGGGCATGGGAATGTGACTAAAATGTTTCTTAAACTTAGGGCGGGTATGAGTCATAATTTTAAAATTGCTCCAATTAAACCTATAAGTAATAAATTTACTAGAATTGCTACGTTAATAGAGCCATTTGCAACATCTAAACTTAGTATTATGGATTATTCAAGTAAGTCAGCTATATCTGATATTTATAAGTACAAAGGAGATGGTAAGAGTGATGATGATTCATTAGATAGCCTATCAGCATCATATATGTTATTGACTCTAAGCATGCGTACCCTTAAAGCACATTTTACTAAAATAAGGTTCCTATAACAGTTAAAATATTATATAATAATTACATAAGGAGTGTTTTTATGGGACTTGCTCAACGAGTTATTACACAGCAAATGGTTATAGCTGAACTTACTAAAGCCGGTATTAAGAGAGATATTGCTATTGATCTGTCTTATAGGTATTATCGTAATGAGCTGACTTATAAAGACATTGAATTCTTAAAAGAAAACTTTGATATAAAATTGAAACACTTAGAAGATGGGATTAGTAGTGTTAAGGATGAGCTTAACACCAAAATAGATACTAAATTTAATGAACTCGATAAAAAAATAGACACCGTTGAGAGTAACTTTAACCTTAAGCTAGATAAAAAGTTGAAGCTCTCGTTACAATCTGAGATTCAAAGGGTTGAGAACAATCTTAACACTAAAATCAGATACTAAATTTAATGAACTCGATAAAATAGACATCGTTGAGAATAACTTAACACCAAGATTGATACTAAATTTAAGGAACTCGATAATAAAATAGATGCAGTTGAGAGAATTAACTTAAGCTGAAAAGTTGAAGCTCTAAGGGAAATTAAAATCTGATATTAAGGACCTTGATAATAAGATAGAGAAATCTACATTAGAATTTAAAAACACATCTAAACTCCATAATTGGATGTTTGGTACTATCATAACTCTTACTTTAGGTATTTTATTAGCATTATTATTGAAATAATTTTAATTAAATAAAAAATAAATTTAAGATTTTTACCATTTTTAAGTTCCCCCCAATTAGTACAGATACATAAAAATGTAGATATTTTATCGTATATGTATTTGTTTCTTTTATTTTGACAAAAACTATTATTTTTGCTACAATCTATATGCAAACTGAAAATAAAGGAACAAATTTGTATTATTTTGATGAACTAAAGAAACGATCAAATAAGATCTGTCCTTTGGAATTATATAAATATTCGCTTGTTTTTAGGAACTATATAGAGAATCCTGCTGAGGATGCACTGAAGAATGGTATTCATCTTGAAAGTTTAGATAATATTAGTGAATCTGAGATAGCAAGACTTAAAAGAGAGCTTAAAGATGCTCTTTTAAATCTTATAATTAGTTATAGATTTAATGGTGCAGGATATATTTTAGTTCTAACTCGTGATGAACTGACAGAATTAGAAGAAGAAGTAAATTCTGAATTGCCCATTGGATTTAAATATCTAGATTTCAATTTAGTTAAAGACCCGGGCATTTATGACCAGTATATTACTTACACAGTAAAAGAAGGAAATACTTCTTACTCTTTAGTTAAGATACATAAGAGTAGGGTAATAATTTTTGATAATTATGATTATATCTTAAAACGTTACATACCATGTTATAGTGAAAGTTTTTTACTTAATATTTATCTACTTGAGAAAATTTATACACAGATAGATAAGAGAATAGAGACACATAATTTTCTTTTTTATAAAGATGAAGCATTAGTTGGACTTCAAGATGCACTATCAAATGCAACTGCATCATTAAACAGCTTAACACATAGAAATAATAGTAATAATGGATTATTTGCAGGTCTATTTCAAAGACAAAGACAGGATAATAACAGCATATCTGATCTTAAGAGTATTAATGATAGTCTCTCAAGAGAAATCGAGAGATTAAAGTCAAGTTTAAATAATGAAGGAATATTTTACACTTCAACAACAGATGCATCATTAGAAGTGATCAAATATGATCTTACGTATTTAAAAGAGGCATTGGCATTAGTAAAAGCTAAGATAGGAGCAGATACAAAAGAGCCACTAACTCGAAGTTTTAATGAACAGACTAAAGGTTTGGGAAATGATGGGAAGGGAGATAGATCCAATTATTATGATTTTCTTAAAGGAATACAAGAAGCAGTAGAGATTGCTGTCAATATTAAACTATCTAGGTATTTTGGTTTAGAGATGAAATTTAATTCTCTTGTTATGCTTAGTGAAGAAGAGAGAGTAGATAGAGATCTCAAATTAATAGAATTTTTCGGTAAATATAGTGAACTTATAAATAAAAGTGTTTTAAGCAAAGATGAGATATCAACGCTAAAAGAAAAATTATTTTCAATTTAGGTTAAGGAGTTTTCATGGAAAAAGAGTCAGATGTAAATACAGAAGAAGTAGTAATACAGACTAATGATAATAGCTCTTCTGATAAGTTTAAACGTATAAGTCAAGAAGAGTTTGAAGAGTATATGCAGCTTAAAGAAAAGGTAACTCGAGAAGATGAAAGGGTTAATAAATTAAGTATAAATGACCGAATTGCACGTGAACTTGCAAATGCGGAAGATAGAGAGCGAGCAGAGAAACAGTTACTCTTAGAAGCAGAGAAGATAAATGAAATTGATCAATTAGCTAAAGCACATTTAAGCAAGCATTTTGATAAAGATACTCTTCTTTCTAAAGGTTATTCACTGAAAGAAATAATGCAAGCACAAAGAAGAGAGTTAGTGAGAAAATTTGTTCCTAAAGAACAAATAAAAGCTATTTCCAAGCTAGATAATTTTGAACATTTAGATGGAGAGATATTAGAACAACTTGTATCTTTAGCAAAAGTGAATATAAGCATGAGAAAACGTGCTGTAAGTAATATTGACTCTAAGCATGGTGATATTATCTCTAAAATAGAGAATAGAATATCATTATTAGATTCAGGGTTTTCACCAGTTAACTTTGATGAATTTAATATTTCTGTTGCCAATGCTTATAAAGATAGAATACATGAGTTTTATAACCTTAAAGAGAAAAAAACAGCTTAAGGAGATATATGCATGTCAGAGACTATAACAAAACTTAAAGAAGAATATGATAAAAAGGTAAAAGAAATACAAGACCTAATGAAAAATCCTCAAAGAGACCCTGGTCTTTTTAGTAATAATGTTGATTTTAGAGATAAGAATTTAACCTTTGCTAATTCTGGTGGAAGTATCACTTCAAAAGTAGATAAGTTAGAGAATTATCCTGTTAAAGGATATCCATACAAACGTGGTGTTAAGTTATCTTATGAGGCAAGTGATAATACTGAACCTTGTGTAGAAGCTGGGGGTGGTACTGATCTTTATGGTATATGCATAGATATAGATGAGTTTACTGGTATAGCAACTGTACTGCCAATAACAAATAATTTTACTGGATATTTAGTAGTAAAACAGAGCAGTCAAAGCAACATTAATCCTGGATCAAAAGTTAAATTTGATACAAACGGAGAGATTGAAAATAACAGCAGCTCAGGTGGTGTTAATGGTATAGCCTTATCAAAGGCATTTCAAGTTAATACTAACTTATACATAGCATTAGTAAGTATATGTGGAAACAGAGGTAGTTAAGAATAGTGACTAGCAAAGCAAACCCATCAAAAGATGAACTTAGAAGTGATCATGATACTCAAACTGATTTTCAAATGGGTGATATTGATTTAAGTGATACAGAAGATCAAGAACTTTTTAAAAATCTATTACAAGAGGATTCTACAAGATCAAAAAGACGAAGTAAAAGAAGCACCCCAATATTAGAAGAAACTACTGAAGGTAAGTCACTTAAAGAGATTATCTTAAAATTAAGGAAATACTTTAAGAGTTTTGATACTCAAGCTGCTGTGTTTAAAGCACCAACTACTTTTCAAGATAAAAACATAAGAGTAGATGCGATTGCACAATCTCTCTCAAGTAGTACAGACAAATTAGAAGAATATCAAGCTTTAGGATTTCCATATAAACGTGCAGTAAAGCTAAAAGTAGAAACAGATACTAACAAAAATGATGGTGTTCAAGTAGAAGTTTCTGATGGGAATAACATGTATGGAATATGTGTTGATATTGATCCTTATACTAATGTAGCAACAGTAATTCCTATTACTAATAATTTTGAAGGATATATGATTGCCCAAAGCACTAGTATTAATATGGGTGATAAATTAGATTTTAATTCTAATGGAGAAGTTATTAAATCATCTAATACCTCATCGGTAGCAATTAATGCCGTAGCACTTAGTGATGTATTTACAATACAACTGACCAATGATGAGAGTAAAAAAAGCAGTGATGAATATAAATTAAATTTAGTCAAAATAGCTCTTTATGGAAATAAATCTATTGGTTAAAGGAAGGAGTTTAAATGTCAGATATAAATAACTTGATAAGTCAATATCACACTAAGGCAAAAGAACTAAAAAAACAAATGAAGAACCCTATTAGTGATGCAGGAGTTTTTAGTAATAAAGTTGATTTTAAAGATAAAAATCAGCATTTACAAAATCAAGGTGGGACTGTAACTAGTCGTTATGATAAGTTAGAGAATTATTATTTTAAAGGATATCCATATAAAAGAGGAGTAAAACTTGTTGTCAATGCAACAACACAAGATAATAATCCACATTATGAACCACATGTAGAAGTTGGTGGTGAAGATTATTTATATGGTATATGTACTGATATAGATGAATTTACTCAAACAGCAACAGTAATACCTATTACAAATAATTTCACTGGATATTTAATAGCAAAACAAAGCAGTGGTATAAAAAGAAAAGATAAAGTTAAATTTGATACAAATGGTGAGCTTGAAAAAGATAGCTCAAGTAATAATAAGATTAATGCCTATGCTTTATCAGATGCAATTTCACTTGATGGTACTACAAACAAAATTTGCATAGTTAATGTAGCTATTTACGGTAATAAAGCCAGACCAAGTTAATAAGTTAAAGGAGGTTAGAGATGTCAGAATTATATGATCAAAATTATTATGCAAAAGAAATAGCAAATATTTTCTCAGAAATTAAATTACCAGTGTTTTATAACTGGTTTTCAAAAGAACAAATTGAAGATGTTGATTTAAAGATGGGATATTTAAAAACAATTAAATGGGATGCATTTCTTAATGCTAATCCTACAACACTAATTAATGAAGTTAATACTATTGCAACCATTGGATTTCGTTCAGAGTCAGTAAGACTTAATTATTTAAAGTTACAATATAAATTTAGACACTTAAAACAAACTTCTGAAAAATTTTATAAAGGTAATGATTATGCTGGAGATGTAAATAATAATTTACTTCCATTTGGGGAGGCATATAAACTTGCAACAAATGAAATAATAAAACTAATAAATCATTTTGTATTAACAGGTACTGTGTCAATCCAGAAAGATGGAAAGAATCAAAAACGAATGTTACCTAATATGTATGGGCTCTTAAATATGCCAGATCAAGTAAAAGAAGAAGTTGAATCATCAAATAAAGATAAAATGGATAAAATATTTGAAAGTATCGAAAAGGGTCTTGCAAAATTAGAGCTAGGAGATGAATTCTCAACTCCTATGATGGTATTAGTTGATCCATTAACTAGTTTAAAGTTAGTTAAACCATATGCAATAACAAATTCTTCTTCATCATCTAATGTTTATTCTTCTAATGATTCTTGGGAGGACTTCCTTATTAAGACAATAAAAGCTGTTAATAATAGAAGAGAAGTATATATTGAAACAAGTAATTTACTTCAAAATCAAATACTCATTTATCCATTAAATGCTGAACTAATCAAATTCAAACCAAGTAAATATATGCTACCAATGCCAAATGAGCAAGTGGATAGAGATTCAACTGATATTGCACATTCATATCTTGATTTTGTACTTGGTGGACTCTTAGCAACAGAGAAAACAATTTTACGAGTTGATATTAAACAATCTTAAAGGTTAACCTGGTAATGCAACAGAGAACAGCTCAACAAGAGATAGAGAGACAAGAAGAAGAATTATTTATAAGCAGGCTTCACTCTAATATTATTTCCCTTTTGGGAATAAGTATAGAAGAATTTTCTATTCAAAGCTTTATGATGCAAATTAATCTCTTAGAGTCAATATTATTAGCTAATGGAATACAGTCAGAGAAGCTTACTTATAATGATATCTTCTTGCTTACTTACTATCATATTGGATGTGAACTGAGGAAAAAGGGGATTGTCCGTGAACTTGAATTTGAGAGAATAAAGAGAGAGAAATTCAATGAACTGGAAATTGACTATCACCCTATATCTGATACTAGTCAATCTGACAGTTGTAATAAAAACTTCTGTTTACGATTTGATGCGTATCTAGATAAAGTTAAAAGAGATACTACGTCTCCTTCCTGTATAGGAGTTGTGTAATGAATAATCTTAGAGATAGGTTATCACAAATGTCACAACGTATGATATTTACATACAAAGCTCCTGATCCTTTACGTTTATATAAATTTGAAACTATTACACTTGATGATAATTCTTATCAGAGGGTATTTAATAAAGAAGACTACTTAGAATTTACAGGCATTATTATAGATATAAGTCCCCAAGAATTAAGGATGATTTATGACTCAAATTTATTTGACTTACAAGGACTCTCTAAACTTTATACAAGTGATGATATTATCTTCAATCTTCAAGATAGAATTTCTATAGGTGATAATTATTACGAAATAGTAAGTATTGACTCTTCTATTGGTTACCAAACACTAATTTTAAAGGATGTTGTATGGAAATAGAGTTAGAGGTTGGTTGGTTTGGGGGCAGAGCTAATGTTGCACGCATGCATGAGATTGGCGCTAATAATTTACCAGTACGTAAACATTTAAGTGAAGTTGCTGCTAGTTGTGAGTTTAGAGAATATATCAGTAATGATTATATAAAAAATGAATTTAAACGTGATCCTAGATCTGGAATGAGTGCCATTGGAGAAGCATTTATAACTTATTATCAAAATTATGTATTGTCAAATAAAATCAAGCCTGAACTTAGTCCAAATACAATTAAGCAAAAACGAAAAAAAGGTAGTGGTAATCCAGAAATTACTCTTGTTGATACTTCACGAATGCTAAATGAGATTAGTTATAAGGTGAATTGAGTGCTTATTGGGTTAGAGGTTATACTTATGCATATAATTAAAATACTAAATGACTTTAAAGAATATGCTCATGCTAAAAGTGAAAACATATGTAAGGTTATTAATACATATAATCATCCATATCTACTCTCTAATATAACTACGAGCGAACCTAATATTATTGCATTTAAATTTACATCTGAAGATGGCTTACTTGCTCACAACTCTCATTATGGTACTTTTTATGATAATATTTGTGAGTTTAATATTAACTTCCAAATATTTATTATCTCTCTTGTAATAAATTCAAATGACTATGATGCTTACAATAGAATGTTGACTTTATATAGTTTGCTTAAAGAATTTTTACATAACAGAGTAAATAAATACACAGTTAAGGACGCTCATGAACCTGACTACATAAAACATCTCAATATATATATACGTCCAACATCTAATATGCAAAATACAGGTCTCATTACTTTGGGAACAAAATGTAGTAACACTGCTTATAGCTCATCAGCTAGTTTTAAAGCTGGAATCCAAATATTTGAAAGGAAGGAGTAATACTTTGCCACAAGATACAATTAGTGTAAATTTAATTAGTAATAAAGTACATAACACAACAATAAACTATTATTCTCCGTTACTAGTTTATAAAACATTAAAAATTAATGTGAATAAAGATAGTGCAAATTATAAAGTCTTAAATCTTACAATAAATAACTATGAAAAGCAAATAGAAGCATTAGAAAAAGAAAATGGAAATGGACAAGATGAATTTACTAAAGAAAAAGAACTATTAAAGAATGCTATGTCTGATTTCTTTAACTCTCCCAGTGTAGCATTAAAATCTGCTATGCTCTTTATTTATAAAGATAAACCTGAGACTATTAAAACTTATCTTAAAACACACAGACACTCATTTGTTGTTCTAATTAATACTTATGATAAAGATAATAATGGTGATGATGGGCTAGTTGTATACAAAGATGATTACTTGAAATTCAAGATGCCAGATACTTTTTTTGTTTTCTCTACTAAAGAGAGTGAAATAAAAGAAATATTTAAAGATAAAAGCTCCCTAGAGAAAACAAATAATATAGCTATTTATAGTAATAAGCGAGATAATCTACATCTTAAATTTATAAGTCGATATTTATATGAAGCTTGTATGTTTCACAGTGTAAATCCATATGGCATGAATCTTGCTGCAAGACCACTTGTTGATGATGAAGTAATAACTAAACTTAGAGGTGCAAATATTAATTTTTATTCTTATCTTAACGAAACAGGTCTTGAGAGAGTATCAGCATTTAAAGAAGGAGTTGATCTTGCGGGAAATCCTATTGACCAGTTATTTACTTATCAATATATAAAACAAGAAGCAATAATTGAACTTATTAGAGTTTGGAATATTAATAATAGACAAAATAGTAAATTATCTAGGTTGCAATTATCTGGAGATAGAGATAATGCATATACATCAGCAATTGAATGCTTACTAAAGAGATATATAGAGAGAGGACTTATTGTAAGCTACTCAAACTTAAATATTATACTCTCACCATCACCACAACTTAAATTAGAACTAACTATTGATATTACTTATAACTACAGTATCAACTCTCTCTCTTTCATTATTACAACCAAAGATATAACTGATTACTTAAATAAACTCGAAAATTAAGGAGGAGATATGGGATTATATGATTTAAAGGAAGTTTATCTCTCTATCTCGGGAAGACAAATTAATAGTGGAAAATTAGAACTTACAAGTGAACCTACAACTAGAGCAGTAATTAGTAATGAAGATAGAGGAATGCCTGTTATCAGTCTTCGAGATCCCAAAACCATTACTTATATATTTAGTATTGAAGTAACACTTGGTAGTCATGATTACATATTACTAACTCAAATCTCTGATGACCAATTTTACAACATGAATGTAAGTAAAGAAGATAAAATGATGGATTTGGTATTTAATGATAGGATAACAACAAAAATAATCAGTAACTGTGCTGTATTTACTGAAGAACCATCAAGAAGTTACTCAGCAGAAGCAGAAAAAGTTACTTTTGAAATTAGAGCTATCAATTGCCAAAAAATAACACCTAAAAATTAAAGGACACACAATGATTACAAGATATAAAATGAACATATTAAGCAAAGATAAAACTTATGAATACCAAATAAAAGTATTACCTGTTTATACGTGGGACTCTATACTTGGATTTAATCAAGAAGAAGCTATAAATAAACTTAATGATGTTAAGTATTTGAAAGAAATAACTAATTTAATGATCAAACCCGGGTTTTTAGATGAGTTTTACGTAATACTGGATTACAATAGAGAATTCATAAGTTATTATAAAGATTATCTTATTGCTATTCTTTATTCTATAGAGTTTAATACATTTCATTTAGACTCAGAATTTAAAAAACCAGCCCTCCTTTTTCTTAAAGAATATGAGAATAATGTTGGTGATTTTGTTACTTTTAATTACATTACCGATGAATTTAATTATGAATGTGTAATTTCAAAACTTAAATCAAAGGCTAATAATGAAACATATAGATAAATTTGTTGAGAGTATTAATGCTACTCGTACTCGTTACTTTGCTTTAATTGACGATATAAAAAGACATAAATATTGGCTACCAATAATTACTGGTATTTGTTCTTACAGAGAAATTAAATGTATGACATACGATGAATTTATAGAAGTAAGCAATATTGCTGAAGCTAAGCTAGAGAAGGAAATTCTTGAACTGATTTTATCTAAATAAGGACACTTATGGATAATAAATTTACCATCAAATTTAAAGGTATACTCGATCATGCATCAACGAAAAAAACATTAGAGAGAGACATATCAAAATTAGAAGAGAACTTAAAACCCAAACTTTCTTCTCTCAAAAGTACTAAAGATATAATTAAAGCTAATTTAAAAGATAAAAATGCAGAACTTGCAAAACAAAATAAATATGAACGTTTAAGAGAGCGAGTAGAGAAATTTAGACTTACTGAGACTAAAAAGCTAATGAAGCAAGGACACAGCTTCGAAAAAGCTAAACGAGAAGCTTTTAAACGATCTACTATGTCTACTAAAGACTTACGTAATTTAGAATTTAAATCACTTAAAGAAAACTCTAAAATGCAACAAAATTTAATAAAAAAAAACAATTTGACTTCTAAAGTCATAATAGGAAGTGCAATTGGTAATATAATAGCTAGTTCCATTAAAGGTGCTTCCTCTAATATGTTTGCATTTGCAAAATCATCAGTAAAAGATGCTGCAGAAAGAAAACGAATAGGTACCCTAAACTCTAGAATTTTTAACTCAACTGAAAAAGGCAAATTATTAAATACTATATCGAGAATTAAAACATTTGAAAGGGGAAGAGAGAAGGAAGAATTCTTAAATAAAGCTGCTGTTATTAAAAGCACTCTTAATAATCTGGGAATGAATAATGAAACTAATATGAGAAAAGCAGTAGAACTTGCAGCTAAACTTAAAGCTAGTGGACTCTCATCAAGTGATGATGCTATCTCTTCAGTTGTTGATTTACTTCGTGGAGAAGGTGGTTCAATCTTTAATTTAATGAGTCAATTTGATAAATTTGGTAACAAGTATCTTGAACATGCTGAGCGTAAATGGCAACAGGATACTTTTCACGATATGGGTTCAAGAATAACTAAACTTGATGAAGTTTTAAGTGATTTTAACGAATTAAATCTCACAAATACTACAAGCTCTTATGACTCTGCAACAAGTAGTATGGATAAGATAGATGAAGAATTAAAAAAACTAACTGCGTCCACATTAACACCTTTAATGGATTTTTCCGCTAAAGCACTTAAAAAGATAAATGAATTTAACTTTCACAAAGATATCGTTGATCCTATAATAAACGGAATTAAAAGCATTTTTAGTTTAGATAGACTTATTGCAAGACTTAAATCAATATTGCCCTTATGGATGGGAGGAGATAGTGGTGAGAGCTTATCAAAAATTACTCATGAAGATAAATCTATTACTACTCCTCCCAGTGGTACTTAAAATAGGGAGACATTTATGCAACCTATGGAAATATTTCAAATTATTAAAGATACTGTAACACAAATATTTGCTTTATTTAGCACAGATAATTTTATTGTTCTCTTCCCAAGACCTGATCTTAAGGGACTTGGGTATTTGCCCCAATTATTCTTTATTAAACCTAAATTTGAACTTATAACTCGTACTTATAACACCACATGTTCCAAACGTCCTGTAATTAATTACTACTTAAGGAAAGCTGAATATGTAAGTTATAACCCTGTACTTACAGGAGAAGTTATTGCTTTAAATGGTGGTGTACTTACAAGTCTTTATAAGAATATGTTAGCTCCACTGAAATTAACTCCTTTTGGTAACTCACTACTTGAATTTGATAGTAATTTAGTTAAAGAACAACTGGCTGGTAGACTTCAAGCACAAGTTCCCTTTACTGCTTATAGTCCAACTTTTGGCATTAAAGAATTAGTTGTAATTACTTCCCTAACATTTAAAGATGTGCCTTTCATAGATGAAGTTGAGCTTAATCTTAACATGGAAGTTATTAAAACTTTTGCTTTAGAAAAATACAAAGGATAAGCTTGTGATATTACTTAAATATGATTTTAAGATTGAATTTTACTCTACTACTAGCTCAAATAAAAATATTACTGGTGATGCAACACCAGAATCTTCTCCTAAAATCATTATCAACACACAACATGGCATTTATGTTGATATCTCAATATCTAATGTTTATTCAAGTTACAATTTTGTAAGGGCAAAACAAGCCAAACTTGTTCTTTGGAATTTACACCTCGATTTCAACAATCATATACATGAAGGAGATATTGTAAAGATATACTATAAAAAATTTGCTCATGAAGACTCATTTACATTTATCATGGCAGGTTATCTGGGAGTCCCAATGAGCAGTGACTATCCTAGTGGTGATTTTAGCATAGAGCTTGAACTTCATTTAGCATCAAAGAGTAATTTCTTTAACCGAGAACTTGAAACAAAACAATTTAAAGGAATGACGGTCCAGGACGCTATAAACTTTGCCTTTCCGGGTAGAAATATAATCAATATGAGCACTAATGACAGACTTAAAATCATAGAAGAGCATATTTATGCTAGAATTCCAAAAGAATTTATAGAAAAATTATCTAAAAAATATATACAAAATGTTATTGCTGATGTTGGTAATGGAGTTGATTTGGTTGAATGTAATCTCATATTCACAAATCATCAATTAACCGGTCCTGATGCTCATTATGAGTCACTTGAAGATTATGGTCTTGAATTTATCCCAAAGCAAGAAATTACTATAGGCACTACTCTTAATATAAGACTTATATATTGGAGAGCAAAGCTTACTTATACTCATAAATTAAAAGTTGGTGACAGAGTATCATTTAGAGATTCTTTGGGGAATATAATAAAGAGCACGATTTGTGAAACTAGTGCTTCTCTAAGCAATTCTGGTGAGTGTTCACTTACCTTAAAGCTTTATGATGACATTAATCATCTAAAAATGAAATAAAGGAGAGGATATGAATTTTAATTATGAAATTTATAGAATGAATCAGAGCATGTCTGGTTCTGCTTTAACTCAAGAAGAGAGCAAAGAATGGATAGCTAACAATATATGCATATCAAAAATAGGTGTTGTAAAATCATTTAACAGCGATACTCAAGAAGGTATTGTAGAAATTGACGAATATAAAGGACTTGAGATTCACACTCGTAATATATCAAATATCAATCTAAGTCTTCACAAAGATGACAGAGTAGTACTTCTTCAATCAAACATTAATCTATTTAATACAGATGACAATATATATTTTGATAAACATCATTTTTATATATTAAGTGCAATTGACCCTAAGCATCTTAAAATATATGCTAAACATAAGTTGGATATACGTAATGAGATAACTAGTCTTAAAGACATCTTAGAGGCAATAGTAAATGCTATTAATAACTTAAGAATTATAGGAAATTCAAGCATTGATTACTCTTCTCTCTCTTACTATACATCAAAAATAAATAGCAAAATTAATAATTTATTTAATTAGTTTTTTAATATTTTTGTTATACATTTCCTTTAAGTTAAAGGTTAAAGATTGATTTACATAGGTTAGTATGGATTTAAAGGTTGATTTGCAGTTTAATTTAGTATCAGGCTCAGACTTACAGATTGCTGATGGAATAGAAGAGCAAAAACAAAGATTATTTATTTTCCTTAAAACCCCTAAAGGAAGTCTTGCTCTAAATCCAACATGGGGATTTGATTATACACATATCCTTAAATTATGTAAGCTTGGCACTCTAGATCAAATTAAATATTATCTCTACTCTGTTGCCCAAGAACTGGACATTGATCTTACTGGAGTTAACATTAATATAAACTCAAAAATATTACAAATTACTCTCTATTTTCCTGGTGATTCTTTTCAAACGGAGATTTGCATATGAGTATTGCTTTTGATAATAATTTCGGCATTCTAAAACAAAATATCTCACAAATAATTAACACAAAGAGAGAATATTTAAAACAAACACACGGTATTGTGATAAAAGATGACCCATCATCCATTTACAACATCATAGCTGCTTCTCTTGCTACAGTTGAGGAACAAATAATTAATGAACTTAACATTTTTATGGATAAACTTAAACCACAAGGTGAGTATTGGAAGGCTATAGAGTCTCATATAAGTGTTAAAAGCACCACTCATGAAGCATTAAGAAATGCTATACTGAACTTACCGAATGTAAAATACGTTAACATTGTAAGCACAGCAGGAAAAGCTAATATTTATCTTATTGTTAATGATACCATCTTAAACGACTCTAAGAACACAATTAAAGATTCTACATTCAAAGCAAACCTTTGGGAAGTACTTTATAGCACTATTCCTAGTGGAACTATCTTAGAAGGTGATATTGATATTGATGGAATAAATAGCCACAATCAAGTTAAATCTTATAAAGTTTCTCTAGGAAAGACTAAATATATCTATCTTAAAGTAAAATACAAACTTGACCTTAAAAATCACATTTATCTCAATATCGACATGCAAATAAGAGAAATATACAGGAGAATTATCAATAATAATTACTCTGACATGGGAATTAGTTTTGAATATCAAGATTTTACTGCTCCGGTTAATGAGATAAAAGGCATTCAAGAACTTAAAATTAATGCCTGCATTAAAGACAATCCTGAGACAAGTATAAGTAACATTAGCGCAAGTGATTTTAAAGAGAATCAAGATATTGAAATCAGTCCATCAGAAATACTTAACTTCAGTCTCACTGAGAGACTACTTATTGATATTCAAACTTAAGGAGATATATTGAGCATACCAGGTTTTCTTCATAAAACACAAATAGAAAAATTTATACGTTCAGAATTAGATTATGCAAATAAAATACTTGCTGAAATTAAGAGCTTAAATTCTAATTTCTCTGGTATTATTGCTAGTAACTATCTATCTTCTCATTTTATTGCTGTCTGGTTATCAAACGTATTTAAAACTTTTCACTATAAAAGTCGCCCATTAAAAGAGCTTGCAAGCAATATTGACAGCGTCATTTTTGCTTTAAGACATATTGGTACTGATGAGTCATTTATTAGATTATTTAAAGCTTTTCTTAATGTTGATATTGAAATTACAACACCAGAAGCTGGAGTTATTAGTATTAAATTACTTGGAAGTATAAAAACTAATTTTATATCATATATTACTCCTAGTACTGCTGTTGGAGTAAAACCCAAACGTATACGCTTACGTCAATCAAAACAAGGATACGAAGATAAATATAAAACACTAGCATTCAATTTTATTCCTAAAGGATATTCTCATTCAATTTATGCTTTTATTAAAGGCATGATTCCTATAGGAAGAAAACTTAAAATTATTGACAATCAAAATATAGAAGTTGTTTCTTTTAACTAATGGAGGTATCATTTGTCAACAGATGAGAGACTTTTAATGGACGAGAATGAATTTATACAAATTAAAGATTTAAATAGGGTAAATGATATAAAAAATAGTGATTTACTTTTATTAGATGATGGTGTTGCAAGTTGTAATGCAATTACTTATGAAAACTTCCTTCAAAAGACTAAAGATAAAACGTTTAAAGGAGAAGGATTATCTTATTTTAAGGAAGTAATTAAAGACACTATTGCAACAGAACTTGCTGAGAATAGTGAATTTACAGATAAACTTTACTCTAAACTACTAAGCAAACTTATGAATAATGACTCAAGTTATAAGAGTAATTTATCTAGCTATATCAGAAGTGATCTTACAAGTAATATGAGTTCTTATTCGCATTTCTCTAGTTCAGACAAATTTGTTACTATATCAAGTTATAACTCGCTACAAAAAACTACAATACCAGAATATTTAACAGGCATTCCTTCAAGTTTTAGTTTATCAAGAGAGAGAAGCTCTAGTTCTTATATTTATGAATCCTCTCTTAGAAGTAAGTCTTACTTACTAGATATGACATCTGAGTACAGCAACGAAGATGTTAAACTTATATTTTATAAAAGTGATGATGATAAGCCTATTTATTTAGATATATATCTTGACGTAACAATTAATGCTGGTGGTAGCAAATATACAAAAAAAGTATCTGTTAAATATTCTGATGAATCACAAACATCAATAATATACTATAATAGTGCCAAAAATGCTTACATAGACACTGTAGTACCACTATTTAGAGGATGGTACATACAAAAATATAGATATCTAAGCGGAAATCGTGTTCCGGTTTTAGTAAAACTGTAATTTTACTTTGTAAAACTTAATAAATTATTAGTTTTTGGTACTTTTTGTAATATACTTTATTTATCTTTTTTATGTGAGGTTACAAGGTTAATGGATCATTTCACTTTAACTAAATTGTCTGAAATATCAGAACTTTTAATTAATATCAATGAAATTAAATTAATTGTCATTGCCACTTTTATTTTAGGTATAGGACTTATCTTTAAACCGGTAATTAAAGATATCATAAGTTTATTAGCAACTAAATTTAAAAGAAAGCATAAAGGAAAGGATTAATCAATGACTCTTGACATTAGTTCATTAAATACTGCTTTAAATGCAATAGAAACATTATTTAGTACACTGTCTAATTTTGAAGATGGCTCTTTTAACGTGAATGCTCATAAAATATTTATGCTACTTAATGAAGTTTACACAGAATACAGAATTATTTTCACTAAAAACATGGAAAGATTAGAGAATGCATTAACGCCCCAAATCCAAGAAGCATTAACTCCTATTAATAACAAAATACAAGAATTTATAGAAAAGGTTAATAATAATCCTGAAAACATGAGATTGCCAAAATGGGAAGGAACAAAAGAATCATATTCAAAGGAGTTATAAATTGAATTTAACTACTGCAAAATTAAGTATAGATATACTAAACAAATTTACGGAACTGCTAAAACAAGACTCAAATACCAACACACAAAAATACATTAATATCTTTAGCAAAGTAGTAAATTACTTTTATTCTATGTACAGGGATAATTTAATTAAAAGGGAACAAGCTGAAAGCACGAAAATACTATCTCAATTTGATGACATTTTAAGAATTAATTTAGAGATAATAGATAGTTCTAATGAACATTTAAGTAAAGAGAATACAAAACGCATTGCTTCACTACGTTTAAAGAGAAATAAGCTTATGGAAGCTTATATTAATAAGCTTAAAGAAGAGGACAGAAATAATGAATAGACTATTTAAAGTTATTTTCATTTGTGCTATTACTCTAATTATGAATTGCACAACCATTGCTTCCTTAACTAAAGAACCAACTATGCCAGATGATTCTAATTTAGAATCAATAAGTAAATACGAATCTGAACTCTCAAAATACGTACTTTATTTACAAGGATTTTTAGTTGATGCTAAGAAAAAAATGAAAAACAAAGATTTTCCCAAATTTTCTTTTTTTGATGCAAGCAAATTAAAATCAGAACATACAATCAAAGCATTAAACTTTAATATCTCCCTACTGCAAGAATATATCTCTCAAACAAAACCTATTGCTGAAGATGTATATAAAAGATATACGAAATTAAAATAATTTTAATGAGTAAGCCCCTATTGGGGCTTTTTTCTTTATATATTACAATATTCTTGATAACTTCATTTAGGAGAGGAATTAAATGCACAAAAAATATGTATTTAATATTATATTACAATTACAAAAAGCACTATTTATACTTCTTACTTTTTGTAATTGTGATTTGGATATACACACAAACAAATTAATCAACACTGATTTAAAAAAGTTGAAATCATTAACTAACTTAGACAATAAAAAAAAACAATCTTTAGATTTCCTTACAACTACACTTAAAGATCAAAATAGTTTAAATAATGCAAAAAAAGAAATAGAAAGTGAGCTTTATAAACAGCTTAGCAAAACTGACATCAATTATGACTATCAATATAATGAAAAAAAATTATCAAAATTCTTTAATGAACTTGATGAAGAAAAAATCCAAGAATTACTAGATAGAATATCCACAATGCAAAATCTAATTAACACCAGCACCCACCCACTCTTCTCATATAAAAAAGAAGGCGAAGATGATGATAATCTAACAACAGAACAAAAAAAAGTTAAAGCATTAAATGTTATGAAAAACAAAATATGCGTTGCATTTTATATATATGGCAATAACGGTTTTTCAACACACGATACCTTTGTGTATATGATGGTATTTTTGAATCCCATACATCCTACATATCACAAACTATGTGATGAAATAGATGAGTTAAAATAAACCCCAAATAGGGGCTTATTTTATTATGCAGATCTAAATAAACAATCAAATTCCTTATCAGTAGATAAGTGCCCAAATAATTTCAGTGGACTATTTCCAAGCTTATCTAAATCAAAAGCTAAAAATACATCAAACTTTTCTATCTTTTCTGGGTCTCTACTACTCTTACTAAAATACTCTTTTATCAAATTACACCAATACTGTATACTCTTTAATGTTTTATTTTTATTAAAGTATTCAAGTATACTCGAATCATCTCCAACTTGAATAGATTTAAGATATGAATTTATCTCTTCTAAACTGTTAAATGGTTTATTAAGAACAAATTTATGCATATTACGTGCTGCTATGAGTAGATTTCTATAATACTTAAATTTATTTGTCTCTACATTGCTCTTAGATTTAGATTGGTCAGTATGAACAGTGTTTTTATCCTCTACATTATTTCCTGATATATTTACTTGTGTATTCCCATCATTGTTTTTGGCAATAGCTTTAACTCTCTCTCTATTATTTTCTAGCTCGGGTAATAATGAACTAGCATCAGTGTCAACTTCACTCTCTATTGATAGGTATCCTACAAGAGCATATCTTTTATGATATGTTATGCATGAACCTACAAGTTGCGATAAAGTATTTTGATTCTTTGCCCCTAGAGAAGAAAATTCTTCTGTGTAAATTGGAGTATCAAATGACTCACAGTACCCACTACTTGGACTGTAAAATGTTGTTGTAATAACATTAATTGTATTATTTCCCACAACTTTAAATGTTGGACATTGCAGGAAATCAATATCTAAATTGTTACTCTTTATAACATTCTTTATCTCTCTGATTATCTCATTAAAATTTTGATATTTATACCCATATCCATTAAGATTCTTAGCAACACCACTTAAATTCATACGTAGACTGTATAGAGATTTTAGAAAGTTTACCCTTGCTTGATTCTCATCAGTTACTAAAGCTTGATTATTTACTCTTATATCTGTTACTTTTATCTTTTGTTTACCCAGTTTCTTAACTGCTCTGCGCATTTTGGTTTTTGTATTTTTAACTTTATTTTTTGTCATATTTAATCTCCTTTATGAGTTACTAAACATAAATATATATCAAAAACTATTTTTTTAACAAAAAAATTATAATTTTTTTGTTACTAACTGACTTAACTAAAAATAAATATAAAAATTTAGAGCTTAGTTAAAAATTCTAAAAGAACTCTTAACTAAGCTCTAATGCCTTAATAAGCACACTCATAAAGGTGATTGCCAGTAAACAATACCTAATAATAGGTTACAACACTTTTGAAATAATAACAAGCACATATTAACAAATATTAATTTTTTTAAAAAAAAACAAATTTTTCACCATTATCAATTTATAAAATATTTATTTATTAAAGAAGAAATAATTGGGAAAAAAATCCCTATTCCTATTATCATTAAATATATGATTCTATTCCCCGTATTAAGTTTTTTAATAGTACTGCATTATTATCCTGTATTTCCTTAAGTAAATTCTTTTCTACACTGTCTATTTTGATATCTAGATTAGCTATGTCTCGTTTAAATTCTACCTTAGTAAATTCAATATCTTTTTTTAAGTTGCTCTCTATATTAGTGATTTGTTGTTCTAATGAATTCATTTTTTTCTTAAAACTTCAAAATTAGAATTATCATTATGAAGTAAAATGAAATTCACAGCTTCTTCAGTAAATCCCTTACTTAAGAACTCATTTAAATCTTCTGTTCTATATATCTTATATGCTAAATTATTCATAAATCCTCCTTATACTTAGTCTTTTAAACTTTTAAATTTTTTCATAAACTCTTCTAGTAAATCCTTCTTGTCTTTAAAAAGTTCATCCATTAAGAAACTTGTAAACTTAGCATTTTTCTTATAAAAATCATAACTTTCTTGATTCTTAAGCTGAAATCTTAATGGTTTTATTGGATTTTGTTTTGATTTTTTAATAACACTATTGTCTTCTAACTTCTTAATGGTATTCTCAATACCATTACTAGCTACAAAATCATAATCGATAATACCATGTTCTACCCCTGAGGCTATTTTTATATATTTATATGCTTGAGATTTTGCGATCTTAAAATCCGATAAAAAGCTATAAAAGTTCTTATATCCATCAAAAATATATAACTTTTTTTTGTTTATTAAACTTAATATTTTTGCTGTTTCTATTTTATTATAAATATCGTCTACAGTTAAAGACTTGAGTTTGTCTTTTAATCTTAAATATTCATCTTTATGATTATCTTTTGATAATTTTGTTTCCAAATCACTCTCTTTCATGTTAACTCTCCTTCCTATGATCATTTTATTTTTATCACCCATTTACACTCCTTTTGTCCATAACTGGACATTTCTTTTTTTGTTATCTATTTAAAAGATTATTTAAGGATTTCTTATATTCTTGATAATAATCATTATTTAAACAGAATTCTTTTCTATAAAATACTGTCTTTTTTATATCATCTCTTTTAGGAATAATTCCTATTAAGTTTTTTTTATATCGAGTTTCTAATTCTAATATTATTTCTTTATCAATGCTTTGTCTTTCTAAAGCACCTGTTACCAAAAAATGGGGAAAAAGATCTTCCCTATAAACTTTTTTAGTAGCATCTATTATTAAATCTATACTTTCAACTGCCCATAAATCAGAATTAATAGGAACAACTAGGTAATCAGCAATAATCAAGGCGTTATTTAAAAGATGTCCTAAGCTAGGATTTGTATCGATTATTATATAGTCGTATTTAAATTTGACCGTTAAAAGTCTTTTTTCTAATAGATTATCTTGCAAAGGAATACTTTCGGAATTAAAAGAAGACAATTCTAATGAACTAGGAATTAGATCTATACAATTACTTACATTAAAGATACAATTCTCTATATATTTTCTTTGTTTGAAAATTTCATATAGATTATATCTTTCAATATCTATATTTTGTTCTTGCAATTTAAATAAGAAATAACTTGTAATACTGGCTTGGGGATCACTATCAATCAGCAAAACCTTGTAACTTTCATGTGACAATATATTGCTAAAGAATAAGGCACTTGTACTTTTTCCAACACCACCTTTAATCGATGCTATTGTTATTACTTTTGGTTTTTTTGTATCCATTTTTCAATCAGACCTCCTTCTGGTAATTTTTTACCATAAAATTCATATACTTCTCTTTCTAAATTTGTTAACATATCAATTAAAGTTTTGTAATATTGTTTATGAATTCTATCTTTCCTAAGTAAATAAATAAATCCCCTCAAATAACAAAATACACTCCCTTTTTTAAATCTAAATTCTATGTAATAAATTTTTGAAAATGATACCGCTTTAATAACTCCATTCTCTTCATATCTTCTAATAGTATTTTTTATTGGTTTTCTATATCCATAAGAAATTCCTAAAAATTTATCACCTTCTTTTACAGAAAATAATCGAAACCATTCTGCCTTTTCTTCGTTGAACAATCCTTTAAATGAAATAAAAAATTTATGTTTTTGATTTTTATCAATACCAAATTTGTATAAATCTTTCATTATTTTAGTATGGTATATTTTTCGATTTTCAATCTCTTCTATTTTTATAAAAAGAGATTTCTCTTCTTTTGGTATTAATTTTATTTTTTTCTTCTCTACATTTTTCAATATACAATCCATAATAAATCCTTAAGTAAAAGCTTGTTTAAGCTTTTCATGCTTCAAATATCTTTTTTGTTCTTTTATCAATTCTAAAAGCTCGTAATAGTAATGGTTATTAAATACTTTTCCATACTCCAATTCTCCCTGTTTGCCCAAATATTCTTTCAATAATGGTATAAACATTTCAATTCTTACTTTATGCTTTAATTGATCAATGAGTATGCTAAAGATGTTGTTCCTAATATCTTTTTTATCTTCCTTAGTATTTGCTTTAACACGCTCAACTGACTTCTTAAGTTTTCCTATTATCTTTTTTAAATCACTGTATTTATCTTTTTCTATAATAAAGTGGGGTTTGTTCTTATATTGTTCATATAAATTTTGTATTTGTGTTTCTAATTGTTTACTATCATATCCTTCATTCTCTAGATTAGCTTTTGTCTCATCTAGTATCTTGCTTAATTCTTTTTGTTTACTCTCAAGTTTACTGTTATTTGATTTAATCCTGTCTATGTGTTTATACACATTATTTTCAGCTATTTTGATGGCTTTAAATGATTGAATCTTAAAATCTTTGTTCGCTTCTAAATTCAAAATAGAGAGAAAAGCATTTGATTTAAAATTGCATTTCTTAGCGTATTTCTGTACTTGTAATTTTTCTATAGATTTTATGTTGTTCTTATCTTCTTCTTTATTATTATAAGTATTATTAAAACACTCCGCTTTTTCTACACTCTCCTTTTTATTACATCTTTTTTTTAAGTAATCATTTACACGGTTTTTGTATCTTTCTTCTTTTTTATCTCTAAAGTGTTTATTGATTATAAGGTGACATTCTTTTTTAGAGTATTTAAGTTTGTAATGAACTTCAGTACCCATATTTACACCCAAGTGTTTGTGATAGTTAATTGTTACTTTAAATACTTTTTCTAATTTATAAAGATATTTTTGAAGTGTTTTAAGAGTAGTTTCTTTATGACCATTTCGTTTTAAGTTTCCATTAAAGTAGTAAAGTAGATTGCTTTGTGTGTATTTTTTATGTTTATTATTGATATAGTCAATTGTTGATATTGCTACTATTAGTTTGTGTTGGTATTTGTTTTTGTATGAGCTAGGATTTTTTATAGTTTTTTGGCTTCCCAT